>JANPJN010000604.1:0-12584 GCA_031425515.1 Acidobacteriota bacterium
CCCGCAGCGATTCTACGCCGGGCTCAATCTGAAGTTCTGAACGAGCTCTCAGCTCTCAGCTTTCAGCTCTCAGCTTTCGGCTCCCAGCTTGCGCGCCACGCTCGAATAGCCAAGGCTTCCACCTCTTGCTGACAGTTTAAGCATGGATGTTCAGCCGTCAGCTCAGCCGCAGGCCCCAGAGGTGCCCGCGGCTGATGGCTGATAGCTGATAGCTGAGCGCTTAACCTCCGACCGGGGTCAGGCTCAACTTGCTGAGGCCTGTCGCGAAGGCGGCCTGATACCGCTTCCAGTTCTCGATCGTCTCTGGCGCGCGGAGCTCATCCGGCGTCATCGTCTTCTGCATCATCGAGAAGAGCTCGTACTCGGATGCCGGCGCCGCCGGATCCATGGTCACGACGTAGAGGACGTTCTGGTTGAACGGCTCCGTGGCCTTGTAGACCTTGAGGCCCGTCGTCTGCTGCTTGAGCGCGGCGTCCTGCGTCTTGGCAAGGCCGGCCTTCAGCTTGGTGATCATTTCTTCGAACACCGCCGTCTGGTCGGACTTGATCTGCACGAGCAGCAGACCCGCCGGCGTCGTGAACGCCAGCTTCAGGGGCGCGGGCGTCGCGGGAGCCGCGGCCGTTCCGGTTGCGGGCGCGCCGGTCTGCCCGGCTGGAGGCGTCGCGGTCGTTCCGGCGGGCGGCGCCGGCTGCTGAGCCGGGGGCTGGGCACCGGCCGGGGGCTGCGCGGACGGCGATCCCGTCGTCGCGGCCTGGGCCAGACAGAGCGCCGGCACGAAGACCGCCGCGAGAACACAATTGATCGTAGCGAAGGGGCGACGCATTCAATCTCCTCCTTGAAACCCACACCTGATCCGACGGCGATCGCATTAGCCCAACGGACCGATCCCGCAGCCGGACGAACGGGGCACACTTTACCGTACAGCCCGCCAGCCTGCCTAGCAGCGCGGCGGCCATCACCACGCCGACAGGACTACACGAACACTGCCATCACTTCGTTTGCCAGAAGCATGCCCGCACGGGTCAGACGAAGCCGGTGGGCGTCGTGCCGCACCAGGCCGGCTTCGATGAAGGGCTGCAGCGCGCCTCCGTACCGCGCCCACACGTCCACGCCGTAGCGTGCGAGCACACAGGAGAGATCGAGCCCGTCCGTCAAGCGCAGGCCGGTGAACAACGCCTCCTCGACCTGCCGATCCGGAGGCAGCGTGCGCCGCTCCTCAGCCACCGGCTGACCCCGTTCCACACGGCCCACGTAGTCCTCCGTGGAGGACACGTTCTTCCACCGCGCTCCCTGAAAGGTGGAATGCGCGCCACATCCAAACCCCAGCCACTCGCCGTCCTGCCAGTACTTGAGGTTGTGACGCGAGGCCCGCCCGGGCCGCGCCACGTTGGAGATCTCGTACTGCGTTAGACCGGCCGCGTCGAGCCGCTCCATGCTCCACAGATACATGTCCGCGGCGTCGTCATCGGGCGCCAGTGACCATCCAGCGCGCGCCATCTCCTCCTTCAGCGGCGCGTTCGGATAGAGCTCGAGGAGATACAGCGACGCGTGTTCAGGGCCGGCGTCGATGAGCGCCTCGACGTTGAACTGCCACTCCTCGGTGCTCTGCTGCGGCAGCCACATCATCAAATCGAGACTGACGTTGTCGAAGCCGGCCGCGCGCGCCTCCCCCATCGCGTCGCGCGCACGCCCGGCCGAGTGGACCCGCCCGAGGCGCTTCAGCTCCGCATCGCGGAAGGACTGGACGCCGAAACTGATCCGGTTCACGCCCGCCTCGCGAAACCCCGCCATCCGCTCACGTGTCGAGGTCTCCGGATTGGTCTCGAGCGTGACCTCCGCCTCCGCCCGCACATCAAACGTGTCGCGGCACGCCTCGACTAGCTGCGCGATCTCCGCCGGGTCGAGCAGCGACGGCGTGCCACCACCGAAAAATATCGTGTCGGCCGGCAGGCCCACACCGCGGGTCCGGCCCGCTTCGCGGATCTCACGTTCGAGCGCCTGGACGTAGCGCGCCTTCAGGGCGGCGTCGAACAGGCCGCGGTTGAAGTTGCAGTAGTGGCAGATCGAGGAGCAGAAAGGAATGTGGAGGTAGAGCCCGAGTGGCATGAACGGCGGCTTACGATCCGGCCTTGCCCCCCGACCAGCCCAGCTCCGTCCGGCTGTCGGGAGCCTTGAGCTGGGCGCGCACGGGGCCCTTGGCGCGGGACGGCAGAGCACGCCGGCCGCTGTTCTGCGCCTTGCGCTTCCACATGGCCAGCAGGTCGTCGGCGCCGGCATTGCTCGGCGCATGGCGGTAGTCGGCGCCGTCGAACTCGAGGAACTCGCACATCTCGTGCAGCCGCGAATGGATGCGGAAGCCGATCCGCTCCTTCAGTGTGAACTCCTGGCTCTCGCTCGACGCATCGTCCGGCGTATCTTCGTAGTTCGACGTGAAGATGGTGTGCCGGCGTTCGTTGTACCGGGTATTGACGATCAGGTTCATCGTCTCCTCGACCCACTCGGACGTCTTCTCGGAGCCGATGTCGTCGAGCACGAGGAGGTCCGCTTCCATGACGGGCCGGAGGATGTCCATCTCGGCGGTACGGACCAGCGGATTGTAGGTGCTGCGGATGACGCGGAGGAGATCACGGACGTCGTAGAACAGACCGCGGGCCCCCTTCTCGAGCACGACACTGCGCAGGACGGACACCGCCAGGTGCGTCTTGCCGATGCCCGGAGGGCCGATGAGACACAGGCTCTTGCGCGGCTCCGGAAATTGTTCCGCGAAGCGGCGTGCGGTCTTCACCGCGCCCAGCAGCTTCTCGTTCGGGTAGGTGACGAAGCTGGCGAGATCGCAGCGGCGGTAGCGCGGCGGGATCCGGGCTTCGTCGAGGAGCCGCGCCGTGAGTCCGGCGCGCCAGCAGTCGCAGCGCTCCACACGCCGCGCGCCGTCCGCGTCAACAGGTTTCCATCCGGTATCGTCGCACAGCAGGCAGGGCATGGGGCGGACGACGGATTGTAACTCAGTTCGGAGCGACGGCGGCGCTACGTCTTGCGACGCGGGTCGTCTACGCCCGGCGCGTCGGGATCGGAGGCCGCATCCGCACGCGCGGGCGCAACGGTCGTGCGCACGAGATCCGTCGGCGACGACTTGACGAGCGCCGTGCTGAGCCGCTGCTCCCAGTCGCCGATGCCGCGCGACAGCTCGTGCTTCACGTACTCGATGAACTCGTTGACCTCGCCCTGCATCGCTTCAATCTTGCGGCGCATGTTGAGGATGATCTCGACGCCGGCGAGATTCACGCCCAGGTCGCGCGTCAGCGACAGGATGGTTTCGAGCTGCTCGAGATCTTCTTCCGAATACAGGCGGGTGTTGCCTTCGGTGCGGGACGGCTTCAGCAGCCCTTCGCGCTCGTACAGCCGCAACGTCTGCGGGTGGATGTTGTACTTCTGCGCCACCACGCTGATCATGTAGTACGCCCGGGCGGAGCGCTTCGCCGTCATACGTGCAGGTCCCGTCTCACGTCGTCGCCGTTGATCCGGCCGAACTCGCGCATCAGTTCCCTGGAACGCTCGTTGACCGTCTCGGGCAGCACGATGCGCGCCTCGACGATCAGGTCGCCCCGCGCGCCGGCTGGCGTGGGCGCGCCGCGGCCGCTGATGCGAAAACACTGGCCGGCCTGCGTGCCCGCCGGCACCTTGAGCGCGATGTTCCCGTCGAGCGTCGGTACGCTGATCCGCGCCCCCAGCAGCGCCTCGTGCACCGCGATCGGCACCACGAAGCGAAGGTCGTCCCCTTCCCGGCGGAGCAGGAGGTGGGGTCGTACGTGGATATCGATGTAGAGATCGCCCGTGCGGCCCCGCCGGTGGCCGGCGTGGCCCTTCTCCGGCACCCGCAGCCGGGCGCCGTCTTCAACTCCGGCCGGTATGCGCACCGGGACGGCTTCACTGCGCAGCGTCCGGCCGCGCGCCGCGCAGAGCTCACATCGCGCCGCGCGCTGACGTCCCGTGCCGGCGCAGGCGGGGCACGCTTTCGCAAACACCATGTGGCCACGCGCCCACCGCACCCGACCCGTCGCCTGGCAGTGCTGGCATCCGGCGTCGGGCGTCCGCACACAGCCCGATCCTTCACACGCGGCGCAGTCCACCTGCCGCGTGACGACGACCTGTCGCTCGGCGCCGCGGATCGCGTCCTCGAATCCGAGTGTCAGCGATGCATGCACGTCGGGCCCGGGCTGGGGCCCTTCACCCTCGTGCACCGGGGGATGCAGCACCTCGGCAAACAGTTCGCTGAAGGTCGCGGCATCGCGGCCGTGCGCCGCGAACGAAAAATCGAACCCGGCAAACTCGAAAGCCCCCGATGCGCCCGGGACCGGGGGCTGTCCGCCCACGGTATCGTACTGCCGGCGCCGTTCCGGATCGCTCAGGGTGTCGTGGGCTTCTGCGATGCGCTGGAACATCGCTTCGGCCGCGCGGTCACCCGGGTTGATGCCCGGGTGATACCGCCGCGCCAGCCGCCGATACGCCCGCTTGATCTCGGCCGGGCTCGCGCCCGGCTCGAGGCCGAGAATGACGTAGTAGTCCACGTGTTACTTCTTCTCTTCTTCCACCACTTCCGCGTCGATGACGTCGCCTTCGGACGCGCCGCCGCCAGATCCCGCACCCGCGCCCTCTCCAGGACCCTCGCCGCCCGGCGCGCCCGCACCGGCGCTGGCCGCCTTGTACATCGCCTCCGCGGCCTTGTGCTGCGCGGTGTTCAACGCCTCCATGGTCCGCTTCATCTCGGCGACATCGTTCTTCTCGATCGCCGCCTTCAGGTCCGCGATCGCCGATTCGATCGGCTGCTTGTCGGACGCGGCGAGCTTGTCGCCGGAGTCCTTCAGCATCTTCTCGGCCGCGTACGCCGCCTGGTCAGCGTGGTTGCGGGTCTCGATTTCTTCCTTCCGCTTCTTGTCGTCCTCGGCGTGCGACTCGGCCTCCCTCATCATCTTGTCGACCTCGTCTTTCGAGAGGCCGCTGGAAGCGGTGATGGTGATCTTCTGCTCCTTCTGCGTCGCCATGTCCTTCGCCGAGACATTGACGATACCGTTGGCGTCGATGTCGAAGGTGACCTCGATCTGCGGTACGCCGCGCGGCGCCGACGGCAGCCCCGACAGGTGGAACTTGCCGAGCGGTCGGTTGTCGCGTGCCATCGGGCGCTCGCCCTGCAGCACGTGCACCTCCACACTCGTCTGATTGTCGGCCGCGGTCGAGAACGTCTCGCTCTTCCGGGTCGGGATCGTCGTGTTCCGCGTGATCAGCGTCGTCATCACGCCGCCCAGCGTCTCGATGCCGAGCGACAGCGGGGTCACGTCGAGCAGCAGGAGGTCCTTGACCTCGCCGGCCAGCACGCCCGCCTGAATGGCGGCGCCGATCGCGACGACCTCGTCCGGGTTGACCCCCTTGTGCGGCTCCTTGCCGAACAGTTCCTTGACGATCGCCTGCACGCGCGGGATGCGCGTGGAGCCGCCGACCAGCACGACTTCATCGATGGCCGAGGCATTGACCCCGGCATCCGCCAGCGCCTGCTTCGTCGGCCCGACGGTCTTCTGCAGCAGGTCGTCGACGATCTGCTCGAACTTGGACCGCGTCAGCTTCATCGTCAGATGCTTCGGGCCGGTCTGGTCCGCCGTGATGAACGGCAGGTTGATCTCCGTCTCGAGCACGGTCGAGAGCTCCATCTTGGCCTTCTCGGCCGACTCGCGCAGCCGCTGGAGCGCCATGCGATCCTTCGAGAGGTCGATGCCTTCGGTCTTCTTGAACTCGGTGACGATCCAGTCGATGACCCGCTGGTCCAGGTTGTCGCCGCCGAGATGCGTATCGCCGTTGGTGGCCTTGACCTCGACGACCCCCTCCCCGACTTCGAGGATCGAAATGTCGAACGTGCCGCCGCCGAAGTCGTAGACCGCGATCGTCTCGTCCTTCTTCTTGTCGAGCCCATAGGCCAGCGCGGCCGCCGTCGGCTCGTTGACGATGCGCATGACTTCGAGGCCGGCGATCTGCCCCGCGTCCTTGGTGGCCTGCCGCTGCGCGTCGTTGAAGTACGCGGGCACGGTGATGACCGCCTGCGTGACCGTCTGCCCCAGGTATTCCTCGGCAGCCTGCTTGAGCTTTTGCAGGATCATGCCCGAGACCTCCGGCGGCGAGAATTCCTTGCCCGAGGCGTTGATGCGCACGTCACCATTCGAGACCCGCATCACCGTGTACGGGACCATCTTCATTTCTTCGTTCACTTCGTCGAAGCGGCGGCCCATGAAGCGCTTGATCGAGAACACGGTGTTCTCGGGATTGGTGACCGCCTGACGTTTGGCGACCTGGCCGACCAGCCGTTCGCCGGACTTGGCAAAGCCCACGACCGACGGCGTGATCCGGCTCCCCTCGGGATTGGTGATGACGACCGGCTCGCCGCCTTCCATCACGGCGACCACGGAGTTGGTGGTGCCCAGGTCGATTCCAATAATCTTGCTCATGACTTGTTTGTCCTCGCGTCCAGTCGCCGAAGAGGTGCGGCGAATCTTTATAACGTAGACAGTATAAAATCTGCGCCCGTGACTGTCAAGCTCCGCCGTGGGGACTGTCGGTCTCGATGCCCAACAGACGGGCTCTTTTTTGGACACGGATGTGACGGACGACGCGGACGAGCACGGAGCGAACCGGCAGAGAGTCTGGGGCGGGTCTAATTTGGAACCTGGCAGCCGGGACCGATAGGAGTGCGACGGGTGGGGGGTGATTCAGAGCGGTTGCCGGCGCTTCGCGCCGCGCGGGCCGGTCTGGCCGCGATCCGCAAGCGCGGTGCTTGCGGATTCGGACCAGCCCGATTCGCGGGCCGGCCTCCGGCCGGCCGCAACCGCTGCTCGGCGGCTTGGCCCGAGACCAAAGCGCACGGCGATGGCTCGCAGTGCGACAAGGAGAGTGTCTGCGTGACTCCTCCGTGTCCATCCGTGTCCGTCCGTGTCATCCGCGTACTTCGTATCGCATCGACCTGCCGCACTCAGGACGGCTGTGCATATAATGATGACGCCACCCTGCCGACGTGAACCCGGCGGGCCACTGACGCGCATGGATCGAGTCGGAGAGCTCGACCCGCGAGTGCGTCCCGGCCGCCTGGTTGTGAGGTCCCGTTATGTCCTGCCGCGCTTCGCACCTCATCGGCTTGTGCGCCAGCCTCGTCATCGGCAGCACCGCCGCCTCCGCGCAGCTCGTGACGGCGCGTGCACAGCCCGCGGCCGCTCGCCAGGTCGGCGCACCTGACGTTCCAGCTAATGTCTCGCGGCAGGATCTCGTGGCCGATGCCGCGGCGCCCGACCTCTCCGCGGATCCTCCGGCGCACGTCTCGTGGCTCGAAGGCGACGTCGCGCTCGAGCGCGACGGTCAACCCGACCTCGCGCCCGCCAACATGCCCCTGCTCGCGGGCGACCGCGTACGCACTGACGCGGGACGCGTCGAAATTCTGTTTGCCGATGGCAGCACGATTCACCTCGACGCGCGGACCACGGTGGACTTCCAGTCTGACGATCTCATGCGCCTCATGCGCGGGCGCATCCGTCTCTCGATCCCCGGCCGCAATCGCGACGTGCGCTACCGCATCGATACTCCGTCGGCCGCGGCCCTCATCGAGACGCCCGGTGAGTATCGCGTGTCGATTATCGAGTCCGCCCGCGAGCCCGAGACCGAGCTCGCGGTGCTGCGGGGCTCGGCCCTCCTCGTGAGTGCCGCCGGTGAAACGCCGCTCGGCGCCGGGCAGCGCGCGGTCACCCGCGGCCGCGCGGCGCCGTCGTACGCCCACACCTTCAACTCCGCGGCGTGGGACGACTTCGACCGCTGGTCCGAAGGACGGCGCGATCAGCGGCTGGGCGCGTCGGCGCAATACCTGCCGGAAGAAGTCCGCCCGTACGCCGCGGCGTTCTCGCGCGGCGGATCGTGGCAGCACGACGCCGTCTACGGCTACGTCTGGTACCCCAGCGTCACGCCGGCATGGCGGCCCTACTCGAACGGCCGGTGGGTCACACTGCGTCCCTACGGCTGGACCTGGGTCGGCGCCGATGCGTGGGACTGGCCAACCCACCACTACGGACGCTGGGGGGTCTCGGCGGGCGCGTGGTTCTGGATGCCGGGACGCCGCTGGGCGCCGGCCTGGGTGTCGTGGGCATCCGCGCCCGGGTATGTCGGCTGGTGCCCGCTCGGCTGGGACAACCGGCCGGTGTTTCAGATGGCCTCGGCCTACCGCCGTGCCCACGACCCGTGGCGGGCCTGGACCGCGGTACCGGCGCGTTACTTCGGCGGACGCGCGAATGTCCGCCAGACGAGAATGCACGATCGGGATCTACGCCGCGAGCCGGCCTTCGTCGCCCGCACGCGCGGCCCCGAAGTGGCGGGCCACGCCGTGCCGAGGTCGGTGGCCCCGATCCGGATTGCCGGCACGGTTGCCGGGCGGCCGGCCACTTCCCCCGTGTACACGAACCTCGCACCAGCGGCGTCGCGCGTCAGCGAGGCGCGCTCGCGCACGCTGGTCGGCCCGGCACGCGACGCGGTCGCGGCGGATCGTCCACTGACAGGCGGCCCCGATCGTCCACGCGCGACCTCTCGCGCGAATGCCGCTGACGAAGTCGAGCTGGATGCCGTTCGCTCCAGAGGCGTATCGCGAAGCCTCGGCACACCGTCCGCTGCCCCGCGCGCCGCGCCCTACGCGCCATCGGCTCCAGTCGCGGTTCCGAGAAGCCTCGGCGTCGGCGTGGGGGTGGGGGTGGCACCCGCTGCCCGCACCTACGGGAACCAGCCGCCGTCCGGCGCGCGTGTGCCCGGCTCCTCCTACGCCATCCCGCGCGACCCGCCGCTCCATCGACCATCGCCAGGCGTTGCGCCCATGAGTCCGACCGCCCCCGACGCCGTGCGCACGCTTCCCCCCGCAGGGGTCCCGGCCCGCCAGCCGTACAACTCCGGCGCCTACGGGCGGCAGGCGCCCGATCGCTCCGCCGCGCCAGATCGCCCGACAAGCCCGCCAGACTCGGTCGGACGCGCGGTTCCACGCCCCGGCGGCTACAACGCTCCGCCCGCCGATGCCCGCCCTGGCGGTGACCGCCGCGGCCCCGATCGTCCGGCCGGTGCGCCGGCGCCCGCGGGCCGCAGCCACGCCGGCGCACGAGGACGCTAGGCTCAGATGGCCACCTACGTGGTTCGCATCGCGCGCAGTGCGGGCCTCATCGCCCTGTTCGTGCTCGCGGCCGTCCTCGGCATCGCCACCGGCGTGATGTTCGCCTACGCCGGCGATCTGCCCCGCATCTCGGCGCTCGATGATTACGCGCCGAGCACGATCACGCGCGTCTACGGTGCGCGCGGCGAAATCGTCGGCGAGTTCGCGGTGCAGCGCCGCGAGGTCATCCCGTACGAGGGCATCTCGCCGACGCTGCGGCAGGCAATCCTGGCCGCCGAGGATGCCGACTTCGAACGCCACTTCGGCTTCAGCATCCCGCGCATCGTCGTCACCGCCATCAACGACGTCATCCATCGACGCCTGTACGGCGCGAGCACGCTGACGCAGCAACTGGCGCGCAAGCTGTTCCTGACGGACGAGAAAACTCCGGATCGCAAGATCAAGGAGTTGATCCTGACCATTCAGATCGAGAAGCGGTACACAAAGCGCGAGATCTTCACGCTTTACGCCAACCAGATGTATTTCGGGCACGGCGTCTACGGCGTGGAAGCGGCCGCGCGGCTCTACTTTGGCAAGTCGGCGAAGGACGTCGTGCTGGAGGAGGCCGCACTCATCGCCGGCATCCTTCAGGGCAACGTCCGCCAGAGCCCCTACGTCAACATGGACGCCGCGCTGCGGCGCCGGAACTACACGCTCGGACGCATGGCGGAGGTCGGATTCATCACCGCGGCGGACGCCGACGCCGCGAAGAAAAGGCCGATTACCCTCCGGGGCGAACCGTCGGCCCACCCGTCGGTCGCCCCCTACTTCCTCGAAGAGGTCCGCAAGGAGCTCGAGGCGCGCTACGGCGCCAAGCGGCTCTACGAAAGCGGCCTCGCGATTCAGACCGCGCTGGACGTGCCGCTGCAGGAGGCCGTCAACCGCGCGCTCGACGCCGGGCTGCGGCGGATCGACAAGCGCCGCGGGTTCCGGAAACCGCGCCGCAATGTCGTCACGGAAGGGCATCCGCTCGACACCTTCCGGCACGCCCGATGGGACCGATCGATGAAACCTGGCGACATTGTCCCGGCAGTCGTCACCAGCGCCGAGGCCGGCGCCATCGAACTGCGCGCCGGGACGCTGCGCGTCACGATCGACCGCAAGGGATTTGCGTGGACTGGCAAGCCCGCCGGATCACAACTGGTAGCGCGGGGCGATCTCGTCGAGGCGCGGATCGCGACCCTGGACGAAGCCACGCGCACGGCGACCGCCACGCTCGATCAGCCGCCCATTGTCGAGGGCGCGGTCCTGGCGATCGATAACCGGACCGGTCGAATCAAGGCGATGAGCGGCGGGTTCAGCTTCGAGCGGAGCAAGTTCAACCGCGCGACCCAGGCGTCGCGGCAGGTGGGCTCGGCGTTCAAGCCGATCGTCTACACCGCCGCCATCGATCGCGGCTATACACCGACGACGATCATCATGGACACGCCGGCGAGCTTCGCCGGCGGAGCCGGCTCGCCCACCTACACGCCGCTCAACTACGACCACAAGTTCGAAGGCGAAATCACGCTCCGGCGGGCGCTCGAGGACTCGCGCAACATCCCGGCCGTGCGGGTGATGGAACAGCTCGGGCCGCGCCAGGTCGTCTCCTACGCACGGCGGCTCGGCCTCGAGTCCCCGATCCCTCCCTACCTCGCCGTCGCGCTCGGCGCCGCAGAGGCCACGCTCACCGAAATGACGAGCGCCTATTCGGCGTTTCCCAATCAGGGCGTGCGCATGCGTCCGTATGCGATTCTCAAAGTGGCCGACCGCGAAGGTAATCTGCTGGAGGAGAACCGGCCCGAACCGAAGGACGCCATCCGCTCGGACACCGCGTTCGTGATGACGAGCCTGCTGCGCGGCGTGGTGCAGCGGGGCACGGCCGTGAAGGCCGCCTCGCTCAACTGGCCGATCGGCGGGAAGACGGGCACGACCGACGACTACACCGACGCCTGGTTCATCGGCTTCGACCCCGACATCACGCTGGGAGTCTGGATTGGGCTGGATCAGAAAAAACCGATCGGCCACAACCAGACCGGCGCCGAAGCGGCGCTGCCCATCTGGATGGACATCATGAAAGCGTGGATTGGCGACCGCAAGGAGCCGCCCGCCTTCGCCGCCCCCGGCAACATCGTCTTCGTGTCGGTGGACAAGGGCACCGGGGGCGTAGCCGACCCCGGGGCGCCCGGCGCCATTCCCGAAGTGTTCATCGCCGGCACTCAGCCGGGCTCGATGAAGCAGTAGACAGGACGCCCGGCGGATCTAGTCCTCGTCCGGCACGGCCTGACCGAGCGTCCCGGCCGCCTTCCGCATCAGATAGGTCTTGATGAAGACGTCGATGTCACCATCGAGCACCCGGTTCACGTCCCCGACTTCCTCTTTCGTCCGGTGATCCTTGATCAACTGATACGGGTGCAGCACGTAGCTCCGGATCTGGCTCCCGAAGGCGATGTCTTTCTTCTCGCCCCCGAGCTGGTCGAGCTTCGCCTGCTGCTCCTTGAGCTTCAGGTCGTACAGCCTCGACTTCAACACCTTCATCGCTGAATCGCGATTGCGATGCTGCGATCGCTCGTTCTGCGAGGACACGACGATGTTGGTGGGCAGGTGGGTGATCCTGACCGCGGAGTCGGTCACGTTGACGTGCTGACCGCCCGCGCCGCTCGATCGGTAGGTATCGATCCGCAGATCCTTGTCGTCGATCTCGACATCCACGTCGTCGGGCAGCTCCGGCCAGACGAAGACCGACGCGAACGAGGTGTGCCGGCGTGACGCCTGATCGAAGGGAGAGATGCGCACGAGCCGGTGCACGCCCGCTTCCGCGAGCATCAGCCCGTAGGCGTAGTCGCCGACGATCGTCATCGTCGCCCCCTTGATGCCCGCCTCGTCGCCCGGCTGCATGTCGATGACGTCGCGTTTGAAGCCGCGCCGCTCGGTCCAGCGGAGATACATGCGGAGCAGCATCTCGGCCCAGTCCTGCGACTCGGTCCCGCCGGCGCCGGGGTGGATGGTGACGATCGCGTTCTTGCGGTCGTGCTCGCCGCCGAGCATCTTCTTCGTTTCGCCGGCGTCAACCGTCGCCGAGAGGTCGTCGAGCCCGCGCACGAGATCGTCCAGGACGGGCTCACCCGCTTCCAGCCACTCGACGAGGACGGCGAGATCCTCGACGCGGCGACGAAGGGTGTCGGAGAGGTCGCGGTCCTCCTCGAGTCGACGCCGACGCTGGAGCAGCTTCTGCGCGCCAGTCTGGTCCTTCCAGAAGTCGGGATCGGAGACGCGCTGCTCTATCGCGGAGAGTTCCTGGGCAGGGCGGGCGGCGTCAAAGATAGCTCCGCAGATCGGAGCCGCGGCGGGCGAGGTCCTGATATCTGCGAAGCTGCTCGTCGAGTTGTACGGCCAT
>JANPJN010000605.1:0-4984 GCA_031425515.1 Acidobacteriota bacterium
CCGGCGCGGCGCTCGCCACGGCTTTCCTCTACCCGGGCCACGCCTTCCAGGTGATCGACGGGCTGCTCACCAATTTCCATCTGCCCGCGTCGTCTCTTCTCATGCTCGTCGCCGCCTTCGCCGGCCGCGAGCGCGTGCTCGCGGCGTACGCGGAGGCCGTCTCGAGGCGCTACCGCTTCTACAGCTACGGCGACGCCATGCTGCTCCTATGAGCCTTGTAGAACCCCGCAGAACCTTGTAGAACCTTGGACGTGAAGTTCACCTACGACGACTTCGATCTGTCCGATGTGCGGACGTATCCGCTGGCCTCGCGTGTGAGCAAGGCGAATGCGGCGGACTTCGCCGTGCCGTGCCGGCCGGGCGGGGGCGTGGGGGCCTTCGTGGCATCACTGCCATCGATTCTCGGGGGGGCCGATTTCAAGGCGGTCGTCGCCGCCGTGCGCCGGGCGCGGGGTGAGGAGCGGGGGATTGTCTGGGGGCTTGGCGCCCATGTCATCAAGACCGGCCTCTCGCCTGTGCTGATCGACCTCATGGAGCGCGGCTTCGTCTCGGCTCTGGCCACCAACGGCGCTGGCGTGATCCACGACTTCGAGGTCGCGCTGTCGGGGAGCACGTCGGAGGACGTGGACGAGGCGCTTGGCCCCGGCCGCTTCGGCATGGCGGAGGAAACCGGGCGTCTGTTGAATGCCGCCATCAACGAGGGGGTCGCAGCCGGGCTCGGGCTCGGGCAGGCGGTTGCCGCTCGGCTGCACCGGCTGGCGCCGCCGCACGCGTCACTCAGCGTGCTGGCAGCCGCGGCGCGGCTGGAGATTCCCGTCACGGTCCACGTGGCGCTCGGCACCGACATCATTCACATGCACCCGGACGCCTCCGGCGCGCGGCTGGGCGAAGGGAGCCTGCGGGACTTCCGCTACTTCTGTTCAAATGTCGCGCGGCTGGCCGGGGGCGTGTATCTGAACTGGGGGTCCGCGGTCGTGCTGCCGGAGGTATTCCTCAAGGCGGTGGCTCTCGCGCGCAACCGGGGCACGTCGCTCGAGGGGCTGACGACCGTCAACTTCGACTTCATCCGGCAGTACCGCGCCCAGACCAACGTCGTGTCGCGCCCCGTTGCCGGCATCGGGAAGGGCTACGCCCTCACCGGCCACCACGAGATCCTGCTGCCCCTCCTCGCCGCCGCCCTCATCGAGCCCACCGAAGGGCCCACCGAGGGGGACACTCATCTTTAGGCCAACTCGTTGATTCGTAACGCCAAGATCACGAAAGCCTACGGATCTCGTTATGCTAAGATCGATGGTTCTGGCGGTGTAGCTCAGCTGGTTAGAGCACGCGGCTCATATCCGCGTTGTCCGGGGTTCAAGTCCCTGCACCGCCACCACTTCTTCTCCCGGTTCGAGTGCCCTGCCCCGCGACCGGCGTCGCGCGCCGGCCCCGGGACAACCGCGTCATGACCCTCTCCGCTCGCGTCCTGCAGACGCTCCGTCGCCGCTCTCTCATGGCGCCGGGCGGACGCGTCGTGGCTGCGCTCTCGGGCGGCCCCGATTCGGTCGCGCTGGTCCACCTGCTCCGCGAACTCGACGCGGACGGCCACCTCACGCTTGCCGGGCTTGCCCATTTCAATCATCAGCTCCGCGGAGCCGATTCCGATGCGGACGAGGCCTTCTGCCGCGCGATGGCGGCCGACCTCAGCCTGCCGTTCGACTGCGAATCCGCCGACGTCCGTGCCGCCGCGCGCGACCACGGCCGCTCGCTCGAAGACACCGCCCGCCTGCTGCGATACGCGTTTCTCGCGGCCGCCGCCGACCGCCTCGGGGCCGACGTTATCGCCGTGGGCCACAGCCGCGACGATCAGGCCGAAACGTTTCTGCTGCGCCTCCTCAGGGGCGCGGGCCCGCAGGGGCTGGCGGGCATTCTTCCCCGCGCCGGGCGCGTCATCCGTCCGCTGCTCGACATCCCGCGGGCCGACCTTCGCGCGTATGTGTCGGAGCGGGGCCTCGCATTCCGGGAAGATGCGACGAACCAGGACCTCGCCATCCCGCGCAATCGCGTCCGGCACGAGCTCATCCCCTACCTCGAGCGTGAATTCTCTCCCGGCGTCTCCGCGGTCCTCGCCCGAGAGGCGTCCATCGCGAGGCAGGACGATGAGTATCTTCGGGAGCGCGCAATCGATCTGGCGCGATCGATCGTCTTAACAGAGAACGGGCAGGTGAGCGTCGACCCCGCCGCGCTCGCGGCCGTCCATCCCGCGATGGCGGCCCGGGTCGCACGGATGGCTCTTCAGGCACAGGCGCCCAACGCGTTCGTCAGCTTCGACGTCGTCTCTCGCTTCCTCGAGTTCGCGCGCAGCGCTGAGCGAGGGGCGGCTGTGAGCCTTCCCGGCCAGCAGGCTGTCCACAAAGGAGACAGCATTCGACTCGGGCCGGAGCCGGCACGGCCGGTTTTCAGGGCGCGGGGCAACGGCAGTGCTTTTGCGATCGGATTCAGCTTCCCCCTTCCGGTGCCGGGCGAGGTCAGGCTGGACCGGCAGGGCTGGGCCATCTCCGCGGAGCGTGCGGGGGGTGCCGGGGACGGCGCGTCCGGATCCGCTCCCTCCGGACCAGAGGCGAGGTTGTCTGTCGAGGTCGCCGCCGAGCCGCTCACACTGCCGCTGACCATCCGGTCACGGCGTCCGGGTGACCGGTTCGCCCCGCCGGGTCTGGGGCATCGGAAGAAGTTGCACGACTATCTGATCGATCGGAAAATCCCGCGGGAAATGCGCGACCTGCTGCCCCTCGTCGTGGACGGCCAGGACCGCATCGTGTGGGTCGTCGGCGAGGCTGTTTCGGCGGACTTTCGAGTCACAGAGGCCTCTCGAGGCGTGATACTCTTGAAATCGAGGCGGTTAGGAGGACTAGGTTGAATTCGACCCTCAAGAGCTTGCTGTTCTGGATGGTCCTCGTCGTCGTCGGGGTCCTGATCTGGAATTTTTCGCTGAATTTCTCCGGCAAATCGGAAACGCCGATGCCGTTCTCCGCCTTCCTCAAGCACGTTGAGGCGGGCGACGTCGTCCAGGTGACGATCACGGGGAACGAAGTCACCGGAACGCTCGCCAGCACGACCGGTAATACCGGCGAAAAGTTCCGTACGTACGCCCCCCCGCAGTACGAGCGCCTCGGCAACAAGCTCGAGGAAAAAGGGGTCGTCATCAATGCCAAGCCCGAGACGACGAGTCCGTGGGCCACGCTCCTCTATTCCTGGGCTCCCATCCTGCTGATGATCGGCTTCTGGATCTTCATCATGCGGCAGATGCAGAGCGGCGGGAACAAGGCCCTGTCGTTCGGCAAGAGCCGCGCGAAGCTCTCTTCCAGCTCGCAGAAGAAGGTCACCTTCAAGGACGTCTCGGGGGTAGACGAGGCGAAGGAAGAGCTTCAGGAGATCATCGAGTTCCTGAAGGAACCGCAGAAGTTCCAGAAGCTCGGCGGCCGGATTCCCAAGGGTGTCCTGCTCATGGGCTCGCCCGGCACCGGCAAGACGCTGCTCGCCCGCGCGGTGGCCGGCGAAGCGAACGTGCCGTTCTTCTCGATCAGCGGATCAGACTTCGTCGAGATGTTCGTCGGCGTTGGCGCCTCGCGCGTGCGCGACCTCTTCGAGCAGGGCAAGAAGAACGCCCCCTGCATCGTCTTCATCGACGAGATCGATGCCGTCGGCCGTCATCGCGGCGCCGGCCTTGGTGGTGGTCATGACGAGCGCGAGCAGACGCTCAATCAGTTGCTCGTCGAGATGGACGGCTTCGAGTCGAACGAAGGCGTCATCCTCGTCGCGGCGACCAACCGTCCCGACGTGCTCGACCCGGCGCTCCTTCGTCCCGGGCGCTTCGACCGCCGCATTGTCGTCAACCGCCCGGACGTGAAGGGGCGCGAAGGCATCCTGGCGGTGCATACCAAGAAGATTCCGCTGTCGGACGACGTGAACATCCACGTGCTCGCGCGCGGCTCTTCGGGCTTCTCCGGTGCGGATCTCGCGAGCCTGGTCAACGAGGCCGCGCTGAACGCGGCGCGCTACAACCAGAAGGTCGTGCGCATGCTCGACTTCGAGTTTGCGAAGGACAAGGTGATGATGGGATCGGAGCGCCGGTCCATGATCATCAACGACGACGAGAAGAAGGTCACGGCGGTGCACGAGGCCGGGCACGCGCTGCTGGCCGTCACGCTGCCGCACGCGGATCCCGTGCACAAGGTCACGATCATTCCGCGCGGCATGGCGCTCGGCGTCACCATGCAGCTTCCGGTCGAAGACAAGCACAACTACACGCGCGACTATCTGAACGATCAGATCGCGATTCTCCTCGGCGGCCGGATTGCCGAAGAGATCACGATGAACGGGATGACGACGGGCGCGGGGAACGACCTCGAGCGCTCGACCGAGCTCGCGCGCAAGATGGTGTGCGAGTGGGGCATGAGCGACGCGATGGGGCCGCTCACCTTCGGCAAGAAGGAAGAGCAGATCTTCCTCGGCCGCGAGATTGCGCAGCACCAGGACTACAGCGAAGACACCGCGATCCGGATCGATCACGAGATCAAGCGCTTCGTGACCACCAATTACGAGCGGGCGCGCGGGGTGCTCGAGCAGTACAAGCCGGCGCTCCTGCGCATCGCCGAGGAGTTGCTCGCGCGCGAGGTGCTCGACGCCGAGCAGGTCCGCCGCATTCTCGCCGGGGAGCCGCTCGAGGAGCACACGCCGCGCAACATCGTGTCGGCGACAGACGACGGGTCGAAGCGTCCGGTCAAGGAGCGGCCGTCGATGGTGCCGCCGCTGCCGCCGATGAACAAGCCACTGCCGCAGGAGTAGAGGCTTCGGCGCGCCAAGTATTTCGAGAGGCCACGACGCAGGTTCGTCGTGGCCTTTTGTTCTGTACCCATGAATCACCGTGCGCGTTACGTCGTCCCGTTGCCTGGAGGGCGGAGCCTCGTGCTCGGCGAGCGGACGCTCGTGATGGGGGTCATCAACG
>JANPJN010000606.1:0-1687 GCA_031425515.1 Acidobacteriota bacterium
GCCGAGCGGGAGGGCGAGACCGCGTCGAAGCGCAAACGGCCGCCGCGCGTCCAGCGGGACATGCCGGTTTCGAGAATCTTCGCGCTGCCCTTGCGCGTGACGATCACCGTGTCCGGGCGGAGATCGCCATGGACGATCCCCCGCGCGTGCGCCTCGGTCAGGGCGTCGGCCATCTGCATCGACAGCTCCAGCGCGCGCCGGGTGTTCACCGAACGCCCGTCCATCTCCTGTCGGAGCGGGGCGCCGGAAGCGAACTCGTACGCCAGGTACACGCCGTCGGGGTACTCACCGACGTCGAACAGTGTGGCGATGTTCGGATGGGAGAGCTCGGCGGCCGCACGGGCGTCTCGCAGGAAGTCGTCGCGGTCGGCGGGGGTTGAGAATGCGGCGTGCGGCGCGAGTCGCAGCGCAACCGTGCGTCCGACCCGCGTATCGCGCGCGCGATAGGTCTCACCAAGCCCCCACGAGCCGAGGGGAGCCAGGATTGAGAAGTTCTGGACAAGTGCGGGCTCGGGGAGAGGCGATCCCGGAGAGGTGCCTGATTGTGGGTCCACGGCTACTTTGCCGGGGGCCTGGAGGGGCGGATCTCCACCCGGCTCGGGAGGCTGCGCGAGGGATGGGCGATGAGGTCCATCACGACCTGTGCGATATCTTCCGGCGCAAGCTTCCAGTCCGCGGAGGGGCCGCCAGGGGCTCCGCCGCGGCCGAACGAGGTGTCCACCGACCCGGGCATCACATAGCTGACGCGGATGTTCTCCTGACGCACCTCGAGCATCAGCGCTTCGCTGAATGCGTTCAGGCCCGCCTTCGACGCGCAATACGCCGCGCCCGTGGTGAAGGCATTGCGCCCCGCGAGGCTGCTGATGTTGATGATCCAGCCGCCGCCGCGCTTTCGCATCTCGGGGATGGCGGCGTGGCAGCAGTAGAACACCCCGCTGAGGTTCGTGTCGATGACCTGGCCCCAGGCCGCCAGCGTCATGTCGGCGACGTTCGCGAAGTGACCCACCCCGGCGTTGTTGATCAGGATGTCGAGCCCCTTGAACGCTTTGGCCGCGGCCGCCACCGCCGCCGCGGCGCCGGACGGTTCACTCACATCGGCCACGACGGCGCGCAGGCGATCCCCGCGGCTCCCTTCCGACAGACGACTGGCCGCCTCGTCCAGGTGCGATTGATCGCGGCCGGTGATCACGACGCTCGCCCCGGCGCCGAGCAGCGCGTCGGCTGTCGCGAGGCCGATGCCGCGGGATCCACCGGTGACGAGCGCGGTCCGGCCCGACAGTGTTGGGGCGCCAGAAGTCATGACACTAGAATACAGGTTCCTCCTCATGTCGTTCATCGCCATCATCGGGGCCGGCGCAACGGGCGGGGCGATCGCCCACAAGGCGGCCGTGCGCGATCGCGTCGGGGAGATCCGGCTGATAGACGACGCGGAATCGATCGCCCGAGGGAAGGCGCTCGACATCGTGCAATCAGCGCCGCTCGACGGCTTCGGCGCCCGCGTCACTGCCGCCAGCGACCTCGCCGCGCCCGTCCGCCGCGTCGGCCACGATGACGATGGCGGCACCCGCGGCCGCGCCGAGGTCGCTGGCGGCAGTGACGCGGGCGCCGAAACCGTCGAGCGGCGCTGACTGCACGATGTCGAGCGCCTTCCCTCGGGCGATCGATTCCGCGTCGTCTATCAGCCGGA
>JANPJN010000607.1:0-1968 GCA_031425515.1 Acidobacteriota bacterium
CGCCATCGGCGTGTGCTCGCGGGCGCGCTCCACGAGGCCGCGGACGACGACGTCCAGGCGGTCGGCGTAGAGCGAGGCAGCAGCGCGACCCGCGCGGCCGCGCTGCGCCTCCAGGACGTACTCCTCCCGCGCGGCCGCGAGATTCGCGGCGTCGCGCTCCCTGAGCCGTCGCGCGTCCTCCTGGGACGGCGCGGTCATCGGGCGACCAGGGACGGGGCCCTTCGTGGTGACCATGGCAGCACTGACGGTGAACCGTTCACACCTGCGATCAGTAGGTGAACGTAAAGCCGACGAGCCCGATCGGCTTGAAGGCGTCGCCGCCGTTGAGTGCCCTCATGGTGTCGCCCAGGCGATAGAAGTCCACGCCGCCGTGCACTTCGAGCGTCCCGGCGCGCCCCGACACGGCCGGCACGCTCAACTGCAGGCCGGTGTCGAAATAGCCGAAGGTGTCGTCGCCGGCCGCCCCTTCGTAGTAGTTGTTCAGGCTGAGACCCGTCTTGACGGGAATGAACAGCGTCAGCTTCGGTGCGAGCTTGATGCCCGGGCGGATGCCCAGCTCGAGATAGGTCCCCTTTTCGGAGCCGCCGTCGGCCTGGCCATCCCCGAGCTCGAAGGCCACGACGGCCTTGGGAGAGAGCGGGAAGGCGCTCGCGCTGTCGTCAATGGCGAGGACGCCGGCGAGCTCCTTGACCGTCGCGAAGCTGTCGGCGGGGCTCGTGTAGGAGGTGTAGAGCACGCCCGGCTTCAGCTTGCCGGCCGTGAACGTCATCGACCCGTAGTAGTCCGACTCGTACCAGTTGCCCGCCGCGGCGGTGGAGTGCACGCTGTCCCAGCCCCCGACGTTGGCGCTGACGCCCCGGCCGAGCGCGATGCCCAGGTCGGCGTAGGGCTGCATGATGGTGCCGCCGGAGTGCTGCCGGATCCCCCGGAAGAAGTACGCCGACGTGAAATCGATCCCGGTGGTGAAGGTGAGCCGCTTGCCACCCGCGGCGGCTTCCACCGCCGCGGGTGGCGTTGCGGGGGGCTGCGCGGGGGTGGTCACCGGCCCGGTCTGGGCCGCGGCCGATGTGGACAGTACCGCAGCAAATCCCAGCGCGCTCAATGCGCCGGTCACTCTCGTCATCATGGTCATGCTCCTCCTGGCGGTCGTCCGGTCTCGTCGGTGGACGTCTCGTCTCCGGTAAGGAGCAAGGGGAGCGCCATGCGCGGCGCTGCGGGCCCGCGCGCAGGATCAGCTGGAATCAGGCGCAAAATTGTCGATTACGAGGATCCGGCGCCGACAATCGGGGCGCAACGATTGGGACGTTTATGTCGGCTAGAAATTGAAACAGACGTTTATGTTGTGAATGGAGGGTCCGACTCGACCGGCAATTGGCGGCGTCTGAAGGCCCGTTCCCACGCCAGTGCGCCTGTGTTTCCGCGGCCGATTCGCGCGGGGAACAATTTCGGAGGGAGATTGGAGTGGCAGACAAAAATGTCTGCCACTCGTGCTCACCCGTGCAGCGGCGCCGGCAGGGCGGAAGCGCCCATCAGGTAGGTATCGACCCCGCGCGCCGCGGCGCGGCCGTCGGCAATGGCCCACACGATGAGCGACTGGCCGCGCTGGATGTCGCCGGCCGCGAAGACCCCCTCGGCGCTGGTCATCCAGTGCTCGTCGCGCCAGACATTTCCACGATCGGTGATCCGCACATCGAGCGCCGAGAGCAGCCCGCCGCGCTCCGCGCCGGTGAAGCCCATGGCCAGCAGCACGAGATCGGTCTGAATCTCGAAGGCCGAGTCCGGCGCGGCGACAAACCGCACCCGCCCCTCGTCTGCCCGCATCTCCCCCGTCACGGCACTGATCCCCGACACCCGCCCCGTGGCGTCGCGCAGGAAGCGCTCGGTGGACACGGAGTACACGCGGTCGCCCCCCTCGTCGTGGGCCGAGGAACTGCGGAAGATCGCGGGCCACTGCGGCCACGGGTTGCT
>JANPJN010000608.1:0-4103 GCA_031425515.1 Acidobacteriota bacterium
CGAAGTCGAAGGACGGATCACGCCGTGGGAGCTGCTGGTCAAGGACGTCCCGCCGGCGCAGGCCCAGGATCTCGACTACATCATCGGCATGATCGACTGGGATGCGAACGTCAACCCGCGGTTCCAGGAGAGCAACCGCTACTTCCCGAAGCCGGTCAAGCCGTTCGCCGAGACCGAGCCCGACGGCTACCGCGAGCAGTGGGTCACCTACGGCACGGGCTGGTATTCGGCCAAGGAGCTCACCGTGCTCCCGAAGCGCAGCGTCACCATCAAGGATGCCGCCGCCTACGGCATCATCATGACGCAGGGCTACGGCCGCTTCGGCGCGCTGCCGGTGTCCACCCCGGCGATGATCCGGTTCGGCGCCATGACGGAAGACGAGCTCTTCGTCACGGCCGACGCCGCCACCGCCGGTGTGCGGATCGAAAACCACAGCGAGACCGAGCCGCTCGTCATGCTGAAGCACTTCGGCCCCGGCAACCCGGACGCCGCACCGCTCAAACGCAAGTGATCGTCCGGCGCTGAATGATCCAGACACCCGTAATCGCGTCAGAGGATTCGTGATGCCTACCCACAAGTTTCCAGCGGTCCACAATGCCATGTGGCCGGGTCTCGTCGGCAAGGGCCCGGACTCCGAGCCGCCGATCGATCTCGACACCATGATCGAGATGACGGCGGCCGCCGAGGTGAACGGCCAGCGGTTCGACGGCATCGATCTCTTCCTGTCCGATCCCCACATCAGCATCGACTCGTCCGGCGACGATTTGAAGCGGTTGGCCGATAAGGTCAGGGCGAAGCAACTGGTCGTGGGATCGCTCGTCGCGCCCGTGTGGGCGCCGACCGGCGGGGGATCCGCGATGGGGAGTGCCGAAGAGCGGAAGGCGTTTGTCACGCAGGTCCGCAAGGCGTGCGCGATCGGGCAGACGCTCACGCGCCTCGGCATCCGCCAATACGGCGTCGTCCGCATCGACTCGGCGGCCAGCCCCGGCGACTGGGCGAAGGATCCGGCCGGCAACACGAAGAAGATTGCCGAGACGTTCCGTGAGGCCGCCGACGTCGCGGAAGGCTTCGGCGAGCGGCTCGCCGCCGAAGGGGAGATCTGCTGGGGAGGCATGCACAGCTGGAAGCGCATGGCGGAGCTGCTCGAGATGGTCGGGCGGCCGAAGACCGTGGGCTTTCAGGCCGACATGGCCCATACGCTGCTCTATACGATGGGCTATAACGCGCCGGAGGATCGCATTCTGCCCGACGGGCACGACTGGTCGAGCCGCGCCGCGCTGGAAGAGGCGCTCCGCGTCGTGACGAACACGCTCCGGCCGTGGACGATTGATTTCCACGTCGCGCAGAACGACGCGACGGTCAAGGGGTCGGGGTCGCACGACAAGACCGGGCGTCACTGCCTGCCGACGGACCCGAACGGCAAGCTCGATATCGCGCGCGACGCCGGCTTCTGGCTGCGCGACGAGCAGGGCACGCCGACCCGGGCCGTTCAACACATCTGCTGGGACGGCTGCATGTTCTCGAATGCCGTCATGACGCAGCCCAGGACCTGGAACGACGTCCTCACCACGATGCTCGCCGTGCGTGACGCGCAGGGGTGGGACTGACTCTACGGGGTTCTACGAGGTTCTGCAGGGTTCTACGGGGTTCAACAGGGTTCGGGGTTCTACGAGGTTCGGCGGGGAGCGTGAATGAAGACATTGAACATCGGTCTGGTCGGCTATGGCTTCATGGGGCGGACGCATTCGAATGCGTTTCTCCAGGCGCCGCGGTTCTTTGACCTGCCGTACCGCCCGGTGCTCAAGGCGGTCGCGGCGCGCAATGCGGATCGGGTCAAGGCGTTCGCCGCGAACTGGGGCTACGAGTCGTCCGAAACGGACTGGCGGGCGCTCATCGATCGCAAAGACATCGACGTGATCGACATCGCCAGCCCGAACGACACGCATCGCGAGATTGCCATCGCCGCGGCGAAGGCGGGCAAGATGGTCATGTGCGAGAAGCCGCTCGGCCGCACGGCGGCCGAGGCGCTGGAGATGGTCACGGCGGTCGAAGCCGCCGGCGTGCCGAACACGGTCTGGTACAACTACCGCCGCGTGCCCGCCGTCACGATGATCAAGAACCTCCTGGACGAGGGGCGCTTCGGACGGATCTTCCACTACCGCGCGAAATTCCTCCAGGACTGGACGATCTCGCAGGACCTCCCGCAGGGCGGCGAAGGGCTCTGGCGGCTCGACGTGTCGGTCGCGGGCAGCGGCGTGACCGGCGACCTGCTCGCCCACAACATCGACACCGCGCTCTGGCTGAACGGCCGCATCACGGAAGTGACCGCGATGACCGAGACGTTCATCAAGGAGCGGAAGCACTCGCTGACGGGCAAGGTCGAGCCGGTCGGCATTGACGATGCGAGCGCGTTTCTCTGCCGGTTCGAGAACGGGTCCACCGCCATGTTCGAGGCCACCCGCTACGCCCGCGGCCACAAGGCGCTCTACACGCTCGAGATCAATGGCGAGCACGCGTCCGCCTTCTGGGACCTCCACGATCTGCACCGCATCCAGTACTTCGATCATCGCGACGAAGGGCGAGTCCGCGGCTGGCGCAACGTGCACGTCACCGACAGCGATCAGCCCTACATGAAGCACTGGTGGGTGCCGGGCCTCCAGATCGGCTACGAGCACACCTTCATCCATCAGTTCGCGGATTTCGTGGAAGCTGCCGCCGGGGGCAAGAGCCTCGCCCCGACCTTCCGCGACGGCCTCGCCACCGACTACGTCACGGATGCGGTGCTGAAGTCGGCAAAGTCTGGCAAATGGGAACAGGTCGGCGCCTGACGCGCCGTCCCCGCAGGGGCCGGCGCGCGGCCCATTCAAGGAACAGTCAATGACCAACAGAACAACGCGCCTCGCCTCGGCTCTCGCACTCGTGGCGCTCGTCGCACCCGCCCTGCCCGCAGGGGCGCAGGCTGCCGCCGGTCAGGCGCCTGCCGCGCAGCCCCCCGCCGCTCAGACCCCGGCGACCCCGGCGCCTGGCGCCCAGACGCCGCCCGCTCCGGGCCGGGGCCAGGGTGCGCCTCCGGCCGGTCGCGGCCAGGGTCGCGGCGGCCCGCGTGGCGCGGCACCGCTCGACCTGACCGATCACACGGGCTTCGATCCAATCTTCGACGGCACGCTCAAGAACTGGGACGGCGATCCCGCCTACTGGCGCGCCGAGAACAACATGCTGGTCGGACAGACGACCGACGCCAATCCGCTCAAGGAAAACACCTTCATCATCTACAAGGGCGGGGAGCCGGCCGACTTCGAGCTGAAGCTCGAATACCGCATGAGCGCGACGAACAGCGGCATCCAGTTCCGCAGCACGCACGTGCCGCAGGGCAGCCCCAGCGGCCCGCAGGGCACGCAGCAGGTCGCCGGCAAGTGGGTCCTCAAGGGCTACCAGGCCGACATCGACTTCGCCAACCAGTACACCGGCATGATCTACGAGGAGCGCGGCCGCGGCTTCCTCATGCAGCGCGGGCAGGCGGTCTACATCGGCGCCGACGCGAAGCCGAAGATGATCGGCGACCTCGAACGGGTCGCCGATGAACTGAAAGGGCTCATCAAGCCGGGCGAATGGAACACGGTCCACATCATCGCCCGCGGCAACACCCTCATCAACATCGTCAATGGCCACGTCACCGCGATGATCGTGGACGACGACGTCAAGGGGCGGGCGCTGAAGGGCCTGCTCGGCTTCCAGATCCACGTCGGCCCGCCGATGACGATCGAGTTCCGGAATATCTATCTGAAGACGCTCTAGACAGCTCTCAGCTCTCAGCTGTCAGCTCTCAGCCGTCAGCGAAAAGCTGATTGATGGCTGAGAGCTGATGGCTGACAGCTGAACTACGCCTTCCCGCCCCCCTCCGTCTCGCCGATCCGGAGCGGACGGTACCCGCCGATCGCCTTGAAGTAGAAGAACAGGAAGACGTAGACGACCGCCATCACGAGCGGGATGAACGAGTCGGCCTTGAGCGTCTCGCGGTCGCCGATGATGCTGGCGTCGGCCACGATCTGCTGATCGGGTGTCTTCGGGTTCGCGGTCTGGGCGGCCGAGAGCTTCGTGCCGTC
>JANPJN010000609.1:0-2431 GCA_031425515.1 Acidobacteriota bacterium
CCGGAGGTCACTTACGCCGGCCAGGTGGTCGGACCACAGGTCATCGATGGTCTCGAGCGTGATCCTGCGTGCCACATCGGACGCGCTGGATTCCTCACCGGTGAGCACCTGCCGCCGCCGCTCCGCAAGCGCGAGGCGCTGGCCCTCGACCACCGACTCGTACCGGCGGAGGAAGAGCCGCGCGTCGAGGTGCTGACCCTCCGCGATCCGCTGCGCCTGGTCCGGGGTCTCGCAACTCCCGCCGAAGACCGTCATCAAGCGGTCCTCGCGGGACACGAAGAATCTCGAGCTTCCGGGATCGCCCTGCCGGCCCGCCCGGCCCCGGAGCTGATGATCGATGCGCCGGCTCTCGTGCCGCGTGGTTCCGACCACGTGCAGCCCGCCCAGTGCCGCGACGCCCGGCCCCAGCCTGATATCCACACCGCGCCCCGCCATGTTCGTCGAGATAGTGACGGCGCCGGCTTCACCCGCGCCGGCGATGACGGCAGCCTCGGCTTCCTCGTTCCGCGCGTTCAGCACGCTGTGGCGCACGTCGCCGAGGTGCCGGCTGAGCGACTCGGACTCGAGCACGCTCGACGTGCCGACGAGCACCGGCCGCCCGGTCGCGTGCATGCCCCGGATTTCCTCCACGAGGGCCCCCTCCTTCTCGCCCTGCGTCTCGAAGATGCGATCCGGGTGGTCAATCCTGACCACCGGCCGGTTCGGCTCGATTGCCTCCACGTCGAGCCCGTACATCTCACGGAAGTCTTCAGCCTGCGTGGCCGCGGTGCCCGTCATCCCGCAGAGCACGGGGTAGAGCGCCACGAGGTTTTCAATCGTGATTGACCCGAGCACGCGTCCCTGAACCTTTCGCGCGACGCCCTCTTTCCACTCGAGCGCCGTCTGAAGCCCCCCCGGCCAGCGCCGGTCCGTCACGATACGCCCCTTGAATTCGTCCACGGAGAGCACGCGCCCGTCATGGACGACGTAGTCGATGTCGCGGCGGAGGAGCACATGGGCGTGAAGCGCGTCCTGCACGGCCGCCAGCATCGGCACCCCGTCCGTCGCGAAGAGATTGCCGCAGCCCAGGAGGCGCTCGGCGGTGTCGATGCCGGACGCCGTCAGCGCGATGTTCCGCCGGCCCTCGTCCACGCTGTAGTGCGGCGGCTGCAGGAGCCGCACGGCTCGATCGGCCCGCGACGCGCACTCGTCTACGTCTCCAGCGCCGCCGGCAATCACGAGCGGCGTGCGCGCCTCGTCTATCAGCGCCGAATCCGCCTCGTCCACGACCGCCGCCGCGAACGGGCGGAGGACCTGGTCGTGCGGATCGAGGGCGAGCTGGTCCCGGAGGTAGTCGAAGCCGACCTCGTTGGCCGTGGCATAGGTGACGTCGCACCGGTAGGCTGCCCGCCGCGCCTCGGGCGTCATGCCCTGCTGGATGATCCCCACCGAGAAGCCGAGCCGCCGGTAGATATCTCCCATCCACGCGGCGTCGCGGCGCGCGAGGTAATCGTTGGCCGTGAGCACGTGGACACCCTGGCGCGACCGCGCATGCCAGGCAACCGCCGGTACCGCCGCCAGCGTCTTGCCCTCCCCGGTCTGCATCTCCACGACACGTCCGCCGGCAAGCGCCAGCGCCGCCTGGAGCTGGGCATCGAAAAGCTCCACGCCGAGCACCCGCGACGCTGCGGCGGCGGCAGCGGCCACGAACGGCGCGAGCTGCGCGGCGCGCTCCGCGGCGATCCGCACCTCAGCATCGCTCAGGCCCTCGAGGGCCCGCTGACACCGACGGATCTCCTGCACGCCAGACACAGCCGTCCGCCGCGACTGACCAATGGATCGCCACCAGGCACACATGGATCGCCTCCTCTCTCACGAATGGCGTAGGCTCGTCACCTGCCCGTATGGCAGGGTCCCGAACACGTCAGACGGTCGGTGGAGGCGGACGCTGGAACTGCGGATGCGGGTGAACGGCCGCGGGAAAGAACGAGTGCGGGAAGGTGACCGTGAGACGCGCGGCCGGATGCCGGAGGGCGGAGGGACGGGCTCGGCGCAGCTCCGGGATGCGGATACGCGCGGCGTCCAGCCAGGCACGGCTGAAGGTCGCACCCAGCCGGGTCGCAGACGGCCCGGGCGCTGCCAGCGGGCCGGCGGCCGCCAGGGCCACGAGGAGCAGCGCGAGTCGCAGACACCGGGTCACCCCGGGAGTATGACGACGGGTCAGGCCTTGGGCAAGTGCATTGATCTCTGATATGTGCCGATATCTTTCTCGTGAGCACTCGTCGCGCGCGCGTCGTCACAGTCGTTCGCGCACACGCGCACGCCGTCCGCGTCGCCGTCCGCCTCGTTCGCCGGGACGGCGCCGTCGCAGTCGTCGTCGACGCCGTTGCACACCTCGGAAGCGCCCGGTTTGACGGTGTTTTTCGTGTCGTCGCAGTCGCCCGCGCAGACG
>JANPJN010000610.1:0-5146 GCA_031425515.1 Acidobacteriota bacterium
CAACGGTGCGGAGTGGTTCACCTCGCTCGGCCCCGAGAAGAACGGCGGGCCGAAGCTGTTCTGCGTGAGTGGCCACGTCAAGAAGCCGGGCGTCTTCGAAGCGACGATGAAGACGACGCTGCGGGAGCTGATTTACGAGCATGCCGGGGGCATCCGAGACGGGCACAAATTGAAGGCCGTCATTCCCGGCGGGTCCTCGGTCCCGATCCTGCTGCCCGATCAACTCGACATTCCGGCGAGCTTCGACGATGTGGTGAAGGCGGGGTCGATGCTGGGATCTGCGGGCATCATCGTGATGGACGAGACCACCTGCATGGTGTGGGTGGCGCGCAATCTCCTGTACTTCTACAAGCACGAGTCGTGCGGCAAGTGCACCCCCTGCCGCGAGGGCGGGGACTGGCTGCTGAAGATCCTGACGCGGATCGAGCGCGGGGAAGGGGAGATGCGCGACATCGACCTGCTCGTGAGCGTCGGCAACAACATTGCCGGCAAGACGCTCTGTGCGTTCGGTGATGCCGCGGCGACCCCGGCGCTCACGACCGTGAAGCATTTCCGGGCCGAGTTCGAGGCGCACGTGCGCGAGGGGCGGTGCACGCTGCCGGCCGACTGGCGCGCGTCGAAGACGCCGGTGGGGGCGCACTGATGATGAGCTACCTGCCGTCCCCCCCGGTGCTCGCGCAGCTCGGGCTGATCTTCGTCGTCTTCAACATGCTGGTCATGTCGGCCGCCTTCATGGTGTGGCTCGAGCGGAAGGTGTGCGCCTACATCCAGGATCGCAGCGGCCCGAACCGGGTCGGCTTCGAGGGGGCGCTCCAGCCGTTTGCCGACGTCATCAAGCTGCTCTTCAAGGAGCCGCTGCGGCCGAAGGCGGCTGACGCGTTCCTGTTCGCGCTGGCGCCGCTCGTCTCGACGACCGCCGCGTTTGCCGCCTTCTCGGTCGTGCCGTTCGGGACCGAGACGACGCTCTTCGGGCTGCTCGATCAGCCGATTCCGCTGCAGATTACCGACGTGAACGTGGCGGTGCTCGTGATCTTCGCGATCACGTCGATGGGGATTTACGGCATCGTGCTGGCGGGCTGGGCGTCCAACAGCAAGTATTCGCTGCTCGGCGGGCTGCGTTCGGCGGCGCAGATGATCAGCTACGAGCTGTCCTACGGCCTGGCGCTGGCGGCCGTGATCATGATGGCCGGGTCGCTGTCGCTGCGCGAGATCGTGCTCAGCCAGTCGGGGACCTGGTTCGGCTTCATCCCGAAGTGGTACGTCATTCCGCAGTTTGTCGGCTTCCTGATCTTCATGACCGCCGGCGTTGCGGAGACCAACCGCGCGCCGTTCGATTTTCCGGAGGCCGAGCAGGAGCTCGTCGCCGGCTATCACACCGAGTACAGCTCGATGAGCTTCGCGATGTTCTTCCTCGCGGAGTACGTGAACATGGTCACCGTCTCGGCGGTCGCGACCAGCCTGTATCTTGGCGGCTGGCTCGGGCCGTTCCTGCCCGACTGGCTCGGGTGGATGTGGTTCCTCCTCAAGGTCTTCCTGATCCTGTTCTTCTACGTCTGGATGCGCTGGACGCTGCCGCGCTACCGGTACGACCAGCTGATGGAGTTCGGCTGGAAGTTCCTGCTGCCGGCGGCGGTGATCAACCTGTTCGTCACCGCGGCGATGATTCTGTGGGTGGGCTGAGATGGATGTAGCCGCGTTCTATATCTGCGCCGCAATCGCGATCCTGGCGTCGCTGTTCGTCGTCGCGCAGCGTAACCCCATGCACAGCGTGATGCTGCTCATCACGTCGTTCGGGGCGCTCGCGGGGCTGTATGTGCTGCTCGACGCGCCGTTCACGGCCGTCACGCAGATCATCATCTACGCCGGCGCCATCATGGTGCTCTTCCTGTTCGTCGTCATGCTGCTGAACGTGCCGACCGAAGACCCGGCGCCGTCCTCGTCCATGCTGCTCGGCCCGACCGGGATGCGGATTGCCATCCTGCTCTCGCTCGCGCTCGGCGTCGAACTGATCTGGGCGTTGTCGAGAGTCGGGGCCGCGTGGTTCTCGGACGGGCCGTCGGCGACCTCGGTGAGCTCGGTCACGACCATCGGCGTGGAGCTGTTCACGCGGCATGCGTTCGCCTTCGAAGCCACCTCCATCCTGATTCTGGTGGCCATGATGGGGGCCGTCGTGCTCGCGCGGAAGGAAGGACGCTGATGATCGGGCTGAATCATTACCTCATCCTGTCCGGGGTGCTCTTCGCGATCGGCACGGCGGGCGTGTTCGTGCGGCGCAACCTGATCACCGTGCTGCTCTCGATCGAGATCATGCTGAACGCGGTGAACCTGACGTTTGTCGCCGTCGGGCGTTACCGCGGCACGGTGGACGGCCAGATCATCACCTTCTTCGTGATGACCGTTGCGGCCGCTGAAGCCGCCGTCGGCCTCGCGCTGGTGATCTCGCTCTTCCGCCACCGCGAGACGCTCAACCCCGACGCCTTCTCCTCGCTCAAATGGTAGGCATGCTCTTACTGATTCCGCTGCTCCCGCTCGCCGGCTTCCTCCTGAACGCCGCCGTTGGCCGCCGGCTTCCGAAGGCCGTCTCGGGCGGCGCGGCCTGCGCGGTGATGCTGGCGTCGTTCGGCGTCTCGGTCGCGTCCGTCCTGGCGATGACGCACAGCCCCGACGGCGCCATTCAGCAGGACATCTTCACCTGGATGTCGTCAGGCACCCTGCGCGTGCCGTTCGCGCTGAGGCTGGACCACCTGTCGGCGCTGATGATCCTCGTGATCACGGGCATCGGCTCGCTGATTCACATCTATTCCACCGGCTACATGCACGAGGAGTCCGACGCCGAGTACGCGCGTTACTTCTCCTACCTCAATCTCTTCGCCGCCTTCATGCTCGTGCTCGTGCTCGGGGCGAGCTTCCCGGTGATGTTCGTCGGCTGGGAAGGGGTCGGCCTCTGCTCGTATCTGCTCATCGGCTTCTGGTTCCGGAAGAAGTCGGCTGCCGACGCCGGCAAGAAAGCGTTCATCGTCAATCGCATCGGGGACTTCGGTTTCATCCTCGGGATGCTGCTGATCTTCGCGACCTTCGGCACGCTCGACTTCCAGGAGGTTGCCGCCGCGGCGGACGGGCGAGCGGTGGAGCACGGCGTCATGGGGGCGATGACGATCGCCACGCTCCTGCTGTTCCTCGGCGCGACGGGCAAGTCGGCGCAGATTCCGCTCTACACCTGGCTGCCGGACGCGATGGAGGGCCCCACACCGGTCTCGGCCCTGATTCACGCGGCGACCATGGTCACGGCCGGGGTGTACATGATCGGCCGGAACGCCGTGCTGTTCTCGCATGCCCCGACCACGCTGGCGGTCGTGGCCGGCATCGGCGCCGCGACGGCGCTCCTGGCGGGCACGATCGGCCTGGTCCAGAACGACATCAAGCGCGTGCTCGCGTATTCCACCGTCTCGCAGCTCGGCTACATGTTCCTCGCGATGGGCGTCGGCGCCTACGCGGCCGGCGTCTTCCATCTCTACACGCACGCCTTCTTCAAGGCGCTGCTATTCCTGGGATCGGGCGCCGTCATCCACGCGCTCGCGGGTGAGCAGGATCTGCGGAACATGGGAGGCCTGAAAAAGGATCTCCCGATTACCTACTGGACGTTCCTCGTCGGGGCGCTGGCGATTGCCGGCGTGCCGCTGCTCTCCGGGTTCTTCAGCAAGGACGAGATCCTCTTCCGCACGTTCACCTCGACCAACTCCAGCCGGCTGCTGCTGTGGGGCGTGGGAGCGGTCACGTCGCTCCTGACCGCTACCTACATGTTCCGGCTCGTGTTCCTGGCCTTCCACGGCACGCGGCGCACCGGGGCGCCGGGCCATGGTGCCCATGCGCACGCCGGCACCGGACATCATCTGCACGACGCGCCGCTCTCGATGGCTGTTCCGTTGATCGTGCTTGCGATCGGCTCCGTGCTGGCCGGTTACGTCGGCGTGCCGCACGCCCTCGGCGGCGAGAACCGCATCGAGCGCTTCCTCGAGCCGAGCTTCGAAGTGTCACATGCCGGCGCGACGCATGGCGCCGCCGCCGGCGCGCCGGTCGAGACAGGCGGACCCGCCGTGGCCGCGGGCGTCGAAACGACGCCGGCCGCGGAGCACGCCGCCGACGCCACACACGTGGCCGAGACCGACCACGGCTCCACCGAACTGATCCTGATGGCCATCTCCACCGGCATCGCGTTCGCCGGAATCGGCATTGCCGCCTACTTCTGGCTGCGCAACACCTCCGCGGCCGACCGCATGGCCCGCAGCCTCTCGGGGCCGTACCGGCTGCTCAGCAACAAGTACTACGTGGACGAGCTCTACGACGCCGCCATCGTGCAGCCCATCAAGCTGTTCTCGACCGGCGCGCTCTGGAAGGGCATGGACGCCGGGGTGGTGGACGGGGCCGTCAACGGCGTCGGCCTGGCCGTGCAGGCGGGCAGCGGCACCCTCCGCCGGGTGCAGACCGGGTCGGTGCGCACGTACGCGGCTGCGCTCTTCCTCGGCGTAGTAGTGATCCTGGGGTTCTACCTGTGGCGATGACGCCCGGGCAGAACGGCCCCTTTTCAGTGTAGCGACATGCTTTCAGTTATTGTCTTCCTGCCCCTCGTCGGCGCCATTCTCGTGCTCCTCGCCGGAGGCGGCGGCGACCGGCGGGACCGCGAGCCGATCGTCCGGACGCTGGCGCTGGCGGTGTCGCTCGCGACCTTTGCCGCCACCCTGCTCCTCTGGTGGCGGTTCGACCCGACGAGCGCCGACTACCAGTTCGTCGAGCAGCACGCATGGATCCCGGCCTTCGGCATCCAGTACCTCGTCGGCGTGGACGGCATCAGCCTGTTCCTTGTCGTCCTGACCGGCTTTCTGACACCGCTCGCCCTGCTCTCGTCGTGGGAGTCGGTGCACAAGAACGTGAAGATGTTCTCGTTCTTCATCCTCGCGCTCGAAACGTCGATGCTCGGCGTCTTCGTCGCGATCGACCTCTTCCTCTTCTACATCTTCTGGGACTTCGTCCTCATCCCGATGTACTTCCTCATCGGCGTCTGGGGCTACGAGCGGCGCGTCTACGCGGCGGTCAAGTTCATTCTCTACACCATGGCGGGCAGCGTCCTGATGCTCATCGCGATCATCGG
>JANPJN010000611.1:0-2846 GCA_031425515.1 Acidobacteriota bacterium
CGCCTGCGCGAGCGCGAGCGCGCCAACCCGGAGCTGGCGCCCCTGGGCGAGGAATACATCCAGGAGCTGAACGAGGCCTACAACCACTTCTTCTTCCACTACACCGCGACGCCTCTGCTCGTGGTCGAGACCTCGCAGTTCGATCGGTCGTGGGGGGAGGACGCGCTGGCCGACCTGGAACGGCAACTGCGAAGCATGGGCAAGGGCACGCGGTACTACGTGCCGCGCGCCTGACGCTCGTCGCGGCCGGATTTTCGGCACGGGCGGCTGGTATATGCTCCAGTCATGTCGTGGTTCCAGAAGGTCCGCAAGCCTATCGAGCCGCCACCGGACAAGAGCCGCGTGCCGGAAGGGCTGTGGGTCAAGTGCCCCTCGTGCGGCGAGATCATCTACAACAAGGACCTTGCGGCCAGCCTCAGCGTGTGCCCCAAGTGCGGGCATCACTTCCGGCTGAGCGCGGCGGAGCGCCTGCGCGCGCTGTTCGACGGCGCGTGGGAGGAACACGACGCCGGGCTCACCTCGACTGATCCCCTGACGTTTACCGATACCAAGGCCTATCGCACGAGGCTCGAGAAGAGCATCGCTGGCACGGGCCTGCAGGACGCCGTCATCACCGCCACCGGCACCATCGGCGGGATCCGCACGGTCGTGTCGGCGATGGAGTACGGCTTCATCGGCGGCAGCATGGGGGTCGTGGTCGGCGAGAAGATCACCCGCGGCATCGAGCGCGCGATCCGGGAGCGAATGCCCGTCGTCATCGTCTCGTGCTCGGGCGGAGCGCGAATGATGGAAGGGGCGCTCTCGCTCATGCAGATGGCCAAGATCAGTGCGGCGCTCGCCCGGCTCGACCGCGCGAGGCTCCCCTACGTCTCCATCCTGACCGACCCGACGACTGGCGGCGTGACGGCCAGCTTCGCGATGCTGGGAGATGTGAACATCGCGGAGCCCAAAGCGCTCATCGGCTTCGCGGGCCCGAGGGTGATCGAGCAGACGATCCGCCAGAAGCTGCCCGACGGCTTCCAGCGCAGCGAGTTCCTCCTCGAGCACGGCATGCTCGATCTGGTGATCGACCGGCGGGAGATGAAAGACGCGCTCGTCCGAATCCTGCGCTTCGGCGGCGCCGGCCTCGCCCCGCTGGAACCTGTCGCGTTTTCCGCCCCCGCCATCCCCGACGCGCCGGCCTGAGGCCCGTGGACGACCCGATCGCGTTTCTGTTCAGCCTCGAACGACTGGGCATGAAGTTCGGCCTGGCGAACATCTCCAGGTTGCTGGAAGCGCTGGGCCATCCCGAGCGGTCATTCCACTCCATCCACATCGCGGGCACCAACGGCAAGGGCTCGGTCACCGCCATGGTGGAGACCGCCCTGCGCGCCGCGGGCCACCGTACCGCGCGCTACACCTCTCCGCACCTGGTGCATCTCGAAGAGCGATTCGTCGTGCTCGGCCGCGAAGTGGACCGCGATGTGCTGACGGCGGCCGCCGCCCGCGTCGGCGAGGCCGCACGGCGGCTTGCCGCGCTCGGGGTGATCGACGGCCTCCCGACCTTCTTCGAGTGCACGACCGCCATCGCGTTCGAGCTGTTCCGGGAGGCGGCGATCGATCTCGCCGTGCTCGAGGTCGGTCTCGGGGGCCGGCTGGACGCGACCAACGTCGTGTCGCCCTGCGTGACCGCCATTACGTCGATTGATTTCGACCACCAGGCCCAGCTCGGTACGTCGCTCGCCTCCATCGCGGCTGAAAAAGCCGGGATCATCAAGCCTGGCGTCCCCGTGGTGTGCGGTCCCCTGCCCGCGGAAGCGCTCGACGTGGTCCGGCGGGTTGCCGTATCCGTCGGGGCGCCGCTCATCCTGGCGCTCGACCGCGTCGGGGTGACTCGCCGACCGGATGGGGCGGTTGACGTGACGCGTGGCGATCGGACCCTCGGGCCCATCGCCTTCGCGCTCCGGGGCGCGCACCAGTTGCAGAACGCCGCAGTGGCGGTGGCGCTCCTGGAGGCGCTCACCGGAATCGGCGTGGCGGTGCCGGACGCCGCGCTGTGCGCCGGCCTTGCCGACGTGCGGTGGCCCGGCCGCCTCGAGCGCTTCGACGTCGAGGGGACGATGGTCATCCTCGACGCGGCGCACAACCCCGCCGGCGCCGCCGCACTGGCGGCGTATCTCGTCGAGGAGGGCGTGCGCGACCTCACCCTCGTCGTGGGTGTGATGCGCGACAAAGACGTGCCCGCAATGCTTGCGGCGCTCGTCGGCCCGGCCGTGGACCTCTGGGGTGCGATTATCTGCACGACGGCGCCGGGCGAGCGGGCGCGGGACGCCGCGGATCTCGCCGGGGTCGCTCGTGAGGCGAGCGGCGGTCGGCTTCCTGTGGAGGTGGTCCCCGAACCGGCAGCCGCGCTAGCCCGTGCGACGGGGCGGAGGCGCCCGGTCGTCGTCGCCGGTTCCATCTTTCTCATCGGCCCCCTGCGTGATATTCTTCGCTGATTCCAGGCCTCTCACCGCGGGTTTCATGGTTCGTCTCAGCAGCATCCTCCTTCTCTCCATCGTGTTCGAGTGGATCGGCGCTCCTGCGCCGGCGCGCGCGCAGGGAAACCTCGCCGGCTGCAAGGTGTACGAGCAGCAGAACCTGACGGCTCAGCGAGTGGCCGACGAGCACGAGAACCACTATCTCCTCGAAGGCACGGCCGACGCTCCCGTCCAGATCGACTGCGACGAAATGCAGCTCTTTGCCGATCACATGGAGAGCTTCCAGAACGAGGGGCGCGTGATCGCCACGGGCAACGTCCTCTTCGTGTCGGGCGGCGAGACGAGCGAGGACTCGCGCGACCGCCTGCTCACCTTCGGCGGCGCACC
>JANPJN010000612.1:0-2058 GCA_031425515.1 Acidobacteriota bacterium
CCGGCGGGCGCTGCGCGGGAGCCGGTCCCGCGCGGCGCTCCCGCCATCTCGCCCAGAAATATCCCGCGAAGTACGTCGCCATCATCTGGTGGCGGAACGATCGTTCCGGCCGCCCCCGCAGACGCTCCCGAGTCATCCCGAGCGCGTCCCGCACCAGCGTGCCGTACATGTAGCGCGGCACACCGATGACGTGCGGCGTCTCGCGCAGATCGATGCCCAGTTCCGTCACGGGCTGCATGCGCTCCAGCGCGGCTCTGGACACGCCCTTTCCGAACCACCAGTGGCGGAAGTACCGGCGCGTCAGCCGCTTCGCGGGGATGTGGTGATGGACCTCCATCGCCGGCACATACATCCCGCGTAAACCCACGGCCCGGGCGCGCAGCAGAAGCTCCGGCACCTCCTGCCCGAGCACCAGCCGGCCGCCCGTGCGACCGAGGTCGGCCCGGAACCCGCCGACGCGCGCGAACAGATCCCGGCGCGCCGACATGTTGGCCCCGAGCGGCACTTTGCGCCGATCGTCGTAGACGAACGTGTCCGCGCCATGATCCTGAATCGCGATCGTGCCCCAGAGATCGCCTCGGGTCAGGTCGAGCCACCGCGGCGGCGGGGCTTCCCAGATCGGCCGGACCGGCCCGCCGGCATAGGCCATTGAGGCCTCTCCCTCCACAAACGGCGAGCACGCCGCCGCCAGCCATCCCTCCGCCACGCGCACGTCGTCGTCCGTAAAGGCGAGCACGCGCCCTTCGGCGCGTGCGATGCCGGCATTGAGCGCGCTCGAGCGTCCCTGTCGTCCCTCGAACAGATATTGAAGGCGGACCGGGAATGTGGCGGCGTGGCGTTCCACGACGGCGCGCGTCTCGTCGCTGGAATTGTTGTCGATGACGATCGCGTCCCAGGCAAACCCGGGCGGAACGCGCAGGGCGGCCAGGGACTCGAGCGTCTCTCCGAGCAGCGAGGCGCGGTTGAAGGTCGCGATGAGGACGGTGGCGTCCATCAGGACACCTTTTCCCCGGCCCGCCGGGGCACGGGGTCGTCGGCGGACCGATCGGGGTGCGATGTCCCATCGAGAAGTGCGCGAACCAGGGTGGCCGCGCGCGCCGTGGCTCCTCCGGGCTCGTGGAACATCTCGCGGGCAACTCGCCGCCGCTCCGGTGACAGGCGACCAGGATCCGCCAGTTCGGAGGCCGCCGCTGCGGTCAGTTCCGGCACGGTTGCCACCACCCGCGCGGCGCTTCGCAGCAGCGCCACCTTCTCGGGATTGATCCGCGCGGCTTCGACGAGGCCGGGCGCGTCGAAGACCAGCAGCGGCCGGTCAAGGACGAGGAACTCGAATCCGACCGAGCTGTGATCCGTGACCATCAGGTCGGCTGCGGCGAGCAGCGGTGTGGCGTCAGGCCCTTCCACGTACGCAATCCGGCCGGGGACTTCGAGGGCCCGTATGCGGGACCGCCAGTCGATGTTCGCCGTATACCGCGGATCCGGATCGAGCGAGCGATCGTGCAGTTTGACGATGACGTTGAACCCGGCGTCCGCGAGCCCCCGCACGATCGCCTCGCCGGCCAGATGGAGCGAGGACGCCGGTGAGTAGGTCGGTGCGTACAGCGCCGTCGCGCCTGTGCCGGTCAGCCCGAGCGACGTGCGCACGGCCGCCCCGTCGATCCCGCCCGACGCCAGCCGATCGAGCTTCGGGTAGCCGATGAGCGCGGCCTGCCCGGCCGTGACGACCCCCGCCTCGAGGTAGCGCTCCATGCGATCGCGGTTGATGAAGGCCACGCGGTCGTAATACTCGAACCCCATCGGCAGGCCGGCAGGCCGGTCAAGGTCGTATTTACCGGCCACCCCGTGAAAGAAGTTGACCCGGTGCGCACAGCGCCGCAGCCGGGCTGCGGCCCACGGGTCGGCATTGAGGTAGAGGTCGAACCGGCGCCACTGCGCCTCCGCATGCGTCACGAACCGGCCCTCGCCGACGAGCGGGCGGATCCGATCCGGGTACTCGCTGGTATAGGACAGGTCGACGTCACGGAACGTGTCGAGGGCCTCGCAGACAGGGCCGAGGAC
>JANPJN010000613.1:0-10273 GCA_031425515.1 Acidobacteriota bacterium
CGTGCTGGAGAAGGCGGGCTACGTCCGCGAGGCGACGCTCCGCTCGAGCAGCGTCAAGTTCGGACAGGCCAGGGACCAGGCGCTCTTCGCCCGCACGAATCCCGCCTGGCGCGGCGCACTCTGACGGCAGAGACGTCCACACCACTCCGGCGCCCCGCCCCGGCCCGGCCGCGCCCCGCCGTTGTGGTCTATGATATTCGTCCGTGGAATATCTTTTGAAGCAGTACGCGCTCCAGCAGGGAGCGCTCGAGATCCAGTACATCGAGGAGTTCTTCCTTGATTTCCCCCGCAAGAAGACCGCCACCGAGGTCATGCAGCGCCTGAGCGATCGCGATCACCAGATCCTCATGGCAGAGGCGCCGCTGCCGGACGACCCCGGCATGGTCGTGCCGGTCTCCTTCAAGGTGTCGCACGAGCTGCGCGCGAACGAGAGCGATCCCAAGCTGGCCGACCTGGTCGCCCAGCTCGAGGACTGCGTGGAGTTCGATGGCCGGCGCGTGCTGTATCAGTGGATCGGCGGGACGCGCAGCGACTGGCGCGGACAGGGGCACTTTCGTGCGCTCACGGAGGAACAGGAAGCCTGGGCCCTCGCCAACGGCTTCGACGAGGTCATCGTCAAGACCAAGAACAAGTTCTACGAGATGCGGAGCACCCTCGCGCAACTGCAGTTCGACGTGATCCGTTTCGTCCAGCACCCCTTCGACAGCGCCGAGTCGAAAGTCTTCCTCAGCAAACGCCTCGGCCAGCACGTGATCGACAGCCATCGGAGCCGCCGATCCGTCGTCCGGACCAACTGAACCCGGGTCGCCGCTGGGCCCGGTTCAGTCGCCCTGCCCGGCGGATTTCCTGAGCAGTCCGGCCGCGCGGTCCACCTCTGACGCCAGTCTGCTGATGGCCGCCGCGACGACCGGGACAAAGGCCACCGCCTCGTCGTGATGGTCCTGCTCCAGCCCTTCGCGAATGCCCGGCAGCGTCTTCACGCCATACCCTGTGTAGAAGCCGGGGGCGTACGCCAGGTGCTTGAACCACGGCCGCCTCGGCAGCCCCGCCTCGTGCCGGAACGCGCGCTCCGTCGAATACAACAGACGGTTGATGCCGGCGGACTGCGCCGCGGCGACGCGCCGGTCGTCCGCTTTCGCGATCCGCGCGAGCGCCCGTTCGTAGACGACAGCCGCCTTCGAGAGCCGGCCGAGGGCGGCTTTGATCGGCGCCGTCTCCAGCGGTCCGCGGCCGGGTCCTCCGCCCGACGCGGAGAGCTTCTCGATCTCGTCCACGTACTGGCGCAGCGTGGCAGCCGTGGCCTCGAACTCGAACGGCAGCACGTCCGCGTTGGAGAGGCGCAGAATCGCCGTGCCGGCGACGCGCGAGAGCGCCGCGCCGTGCGCGAACGTTCCGTCCGAGAACGTCGTGTACCAGTAGAACGAGTCGTAGATGGAATGGTACACCCCGCCGCCGTCGTCGCCGCCAAAGCCCAGATCGAGCGACGCGACCTGGAGGTGATCGAGAAACACGGTGTAATCGGATCCCGACCCCAGCGCCCCGAGGGGGATCGCGGCCCGCGCCGCCACGCCGTCACGCTCCGGCCCGGGGCTCGCCTGCTCCACGAGATGCGCCTTCCTGGCTTCGAGCACGCTCTTGCCGCTGCCCCTCGGGTCGTCTACGTCCCGCGCCACTTCGTTGATGAAAGCCTGGAGCGAGTGTGAGCCGCTCATGCCCAGCCAGCCCTTCCCGGTGCTGTCGCTATTGATGTAGGCCACGGCCTTCGCCAGAAGCTCGTCGCGATGCGTCTCGGCCCACTCGGTCGAACCGAGCAGGCCCCACTCCTCGCCGTCCCACGCCGCCAGCACGATTGTGCGCTTCGGGCGCCATCCGCTTTTCAGCAGCCCGGCCAGCCCCCGGGCGGTCTCCATCAGCGCCGCCGTACCACTCGTGGGGTCGGACGCACCGCTCACCCAGGCGTCGTGGTGGTTGCCGCTGATGATCCACTCGTCGGGAGACACCGTGCCGGGGATCCGGACGATGACGTTGTGGAGCGGCTTGATCGCCCAGTCGAACTTCAGCTTGAGATGGACCCTGGACGGTCCGGCCCCCACGTGGTACGTGACCGGCAGGGCGCCCCGCCACGACTCGGGCGCCACCGGGCCGCGCAGGCTCCGGAGCAGCGGCAGGGCGTCGGCCGCGGAGATCGGCTGGACCGGAATCTTCAGCAGCGTCGGCGCGTCGGCCCGCGCGAGCTTCCGCCCTCCGGCTGCAGATCCCCATCCCGGCGTGAGCGGATCGCCGGGGTGGATCGGCATGTCCATCACGCTGCCGCGTTGCACGCCATGCTCGGGGCGCCAGGCGCCCTCCGTATACGAGTCCCCCTGGAAGAACCCGTCGTCGCGCGGGTCCGAGAAGATCAGACAGCCCACCGCACCGTGCTCCCACGCGACCTTCGGCTTGATGCCGCGCCAGCTCCGTCCGTAACGCGCAAGGACGATCTTTCCCTTCACGTCGATATTCAGCTTGCGCAGCTGTTCGTAGTCTTCCGGCAGGCCGTAGTTGACGTAGACGAGCTCGGCGGTGACGTCGCCGTCCGCGGCGTAGGCATTGAAGGTCGGAAGCTGCCCCTCGTCCGGGGAGTCTTCGTCTGCCGCGACCGCCGGCTCCTTCAGGGTAGCGACATACCGCTCGGGGGCGACGAGCTCGACGACCCGCTCGACGGGGAACGAGAGCAGCGCCTCCGTCTCTTCGATCCTGGCATCGAGCCCCCACGACCGGAACGTCGTCAGCAGGTAGTCCGCCACGCGGCGGCTGCCAGGGCCGCCCGCATGGTGTGGCTCGCGCGTGATCTCGCGCATGTACTCCCGCAGCCTGTCGGGGCTGGGCGAGGCGCGGAACTGTCGCTCCAGCAGACGTTGCGCCGTCAGATGGGCCGTCGTGAAGCCTCGGATCCCGGGCTCCTGCTGCGAGTGCAGGGCGGGGGGGACAAGAAAGGCCACCAGCATCGTCAGTGTGACGATTCGAAAAAGCATGCCCGGCAGCTTACAGGATCTCGCGCTCACGCTTTTTTCAGATCTTTGCAGACACCCCTCACGACTTGCGCGCTCGACCGGCCTCACGATGGCGGCTCCTGTGCGGCGTCCCCGGCAGCGGGCGCCGCGCATCCGTAAGCGAGACGCTGCTTCAACAACCGTGAGGGAGGGTAGCCGCATGGTCGAAAGTGATCGCACGCAAAGCCGGTTCGCACGATGGACGCTCGTCGGCTGTCTCGCGCTGGTGCTCTCCGTGCCAGGATGGGCTTCGGCGCAGTCAGGGTTTACCGGCATCGTGGTCTTCGGTACGAGCCTGTCCGATCCCGGCAATGCCTTCGCGTTGCGAGGGGACCACAGTACCCCGCCTGACTACGGACTCAACCCTCTCCTGATCCCGAGCGCCCCCTACGCACGGGGGGGACATCACTTCAGCAACGGCGCGACCTGGATCGAGCAGTTCGGTCGATCGATTGGAATGGGCGGGAGCGTCAGGCCAGCGCTGGGATCGAGCGCTGCGACGGCCACCAACTTCGCCGTGGGCGCGGCAAGAGCATATGAGGATGGAGTCAATTTCAACCTGACGCGGCAGGTGGACACATTCCTCGAGCGCTGTGGTGGGGTGGCGGCGCCGACTGCCCTCTACGTCGTCGAGATGGGCAGCAACGACATCCGGGATGCGTTTGCGCTGTATGCGACCGGCCTCAATGGCGGTCCCGTGCTTGCAGCCGCCCTGCAGTCGATCGCGCTCAACATTCAGAAGCTGTATGCCGCCGGCGCCCGCCAGTTTCTCGTCTGGGCGCCGCCCAACGTGGCTCTGACGCCAGCGCTCCGCACGCTCGGCCCTGGCGCCGCAGCCCTCGGCGGCCAGCTCACGCAGGGCTTCAATCAGGGTCTCACCGGCGTGCTGGCGCAGCTGGCGGCGGCGCTTCCGGGCATCAGGATCGATCGCCTGGACGTGTACGCCATTCTGAATGCGATCCTTGCCGATCCAGCGGCGTATGGAATGACGAATGTGACGACAGCGTGCGTGACGCCTGATGCCGCGCCGTTCACGTGCCAGGCGGTTGACGAGTATCTTTTCTGGGATGGCATCCACCCGACAAAGGCCGGCCACGCGGTCCTCGCGCAGGCGACGGGCAGCGCACTGCAGTAGATCACCCTCCACCGGACGGCGGGGCGGCCCGCCGTCCGCAATCTTGATACCATCACCGCCATGTCAGATAGCCTCCAGCGGTCCGTCGTCGGGCTCATCGCCGCGGCAGCTCTCACCCTCTCGACTGCGGCCGCCGCCGGTCCTCTGCCCCAACTGAAGGTCTCGGCGAACAAGCGCTCTCTTGTGACCGCTGAGGGACAGCCCTTTTTCTGGCTTGGCGATACGGCGTGGGAGCTCTTCCATCGCCTCACCCGGGAAGAGGCCGAACAGTACTTGAAGAATCGCGCGGCCCGGCGCTTCAGCGTGATTCAGGCCGTGGCGCTCGCGGAGCTCGACGGGCTGGGCGAGCCCAATGCCTACGGCAACATCCCTCTGCGCGCCAACGATCCCGCCCAACCGGACGAAGCGTATTTCTCCCACGTGGACTGGATCGTCGCTCGAGCAAACGCGCTTGGCATGTATGTGGGCTTCCTGCCGACGTGGGGAGACAAGTGGAACCGAAAGGGGGGGACCGGGCCTGAGATCTTCACTCCCGAGAATGCGCAGCGCTACGGCGAATGGCTGGGCCGACGGTACAAGGACGCCGGGATCATCTGGATCCTCGGCGGCGACCGGCCCGTCGAGACGGAGGCGCACTTCGCGATCGTGCGTGCGATGGCCCGCGGGCTGCGCGCGGGACACGGCGGCACGCAGCTGATGACGCTCCATCCGCCGGGAGGAAACGGCTCCTCCAGCTGGTTCCACGAAGACGACTGGCTCGATTTCAACATGCGGCAGAACGGGCATGTCGCCGAGTTCACGGGTCGCTACGACCAGACGCGCGTCGACTACGACCGCACGCCGACCAAACCTGTGCTCGACGGCGAGCCAATCTACGAAGACCACCCGGTGTCCTTCGACGCGAAGAAGCAAGGGCATTCGATTGCGAGCGACGTCAGAAGGCCCCTGTACTGGAATCTGTTCACCGGCGCCTTCGGCCATACCTACGGGCACCATTCCGTGTGGCAGATGTGGTCGTCCGGACGAAAGCCAATCAACAACCCGTTGATGCCGTGGACCGAGGCGATCAGGCAGCCCGGCGCCGCCCAGATGCAGCACGCCCGCGCGCTTATGGAATCGCGCCCCATCCTCACTCGGGTCCCGGATTCGACCATTATCGTGCCGGGGCCCGTGGCAACCAGCGTGCCGGGTGCCGGACGCTATCAGATGGTCGCCACGCGCGACGCAGGCGGAAGCTACGCGATGGTCTACGCGCCGGGGGGCAGGCCCTTCGCCGTGCGGATGGGCGCCATTACCGGTACGCGGGTGAAGGCCTGGTGGTTCAACCCCAGGGCGGGCGGGGCGACCGCGATCGGCACGTTCGCGAACACGGGTGAGCGCGTGTTCACGCCGCCGGACCCCGGCGAGATGCTGGACTGGGTGCTCGTGCTGGACGACGACTCGAAGCGCTACCCGCGTCCGGGCATGCCGTTACAGCAGCCCTCCGAGAAACGCGCCGCAGCTCAGAACGCCCCCCGCTAGCACCACCAGCCCTAACCGTCGTTTCGGTTTCAGCCGGAACCACATGTAGTAGCTGCCGAGCACCATCACGATCAGCGACACGGCGAGCGCGTCCATCGCGAAAACCCACACGCTCGTCAGGACCCACTCGCGCTGACTGGATGGGGCGTTGACGCGGGAGCCGCTGAAGGTGTGGAAGGTCCTGAAGGCCCCCAGCCGGCTGCTCTCGAAATGCTGGACGGTAGCCACCTGTTGCGCCAGATCGAGACGGACCCGGCTGGAGTCGTTCGGCCGACTGACGTTGAACTCCAGCCGCCCGGCCGGCTGCGGCGTCGATGGCCAGTCAATCTCTCCCACCAGGCCCAGCTGACCCATGAGATCCCGCGCCCGTTCCAAATCGGTCGTGCCGACCAGCGGACGGACCGTCCGTTCGGCTCGCGTTTCCTGGCGCTGGTTGGCGGCCTGCGCCATGGTCCACGTGCCGTGATTGAGCAGCAGACCGGTCACCGCAAACAGCCAGATGAAGAACAGGAACAGAAGTCCGAGGTAGAAGTGCAGGCGACGGTTCCAGAGCTCGACGCGCGCCCTAGCGGATGACGGCATAGATCAATCCGAAAAACGAGGTGGCGCCTGCCCCGATCAGCCACAGGCCCATGCGGCGCTCGGCCTTGATGGCGTACCACAGGTAGACGCCGCTGATCGAGAGGAACAGCGTCAAGTACACGGTCGTGTCCGCCAGCCATCCCCAGGCGCGCGTCCAGATCCAGTTTCCCCGGATGTTGACGTTGTGCGGGCCCGGTAACTTGTGAAGATACGCGAGCGCCTCCCACCAGCCTGTCCTGCGGGTCGACACGGTGGCGGAGCGCGCGGCGAGGTCGACGTCGACAGTCGCCTCGATTCCAGGCCTGACGACGGGAAACGCCAGGCGGCGCTCCTTCGACCGGATTCGCAGGAAGCCGATTTCACCTGTCAGGCCGAGCTGAGGAAGAATCTCCCGCGCCCGTTCCACGGCCTCCCGCCCCTGCATCTGCTCGATCCCCTTCGGAAGCCGAAGCCCGTGGAACGTTGCCGACAACGGCGATGTCGACCCGGGGATCCGGACCTTCGCATGATTCAGGAACAGGACGCTCGCCGCGAAAACCAGGATGAACGGGCTGACGAACAGCCCGCCGTACAGATGCAGGTCGCGAACCCACTGGTAGACGGTCCTGTTCATGTGAGTGTGTCGGGGCAGACGGCCAGTTCGAGGGGCCCGTGCGGAACTCAGGCCGCTCCGCTCAGCCGGGCTGAGTGTAGTCGATCGTTCCTCAGTCCCGCGCGCGCGCGACTGCCACCGAGGCCGGACGGAGCACGTCGTCGCCTATCCGGTAGCCGTGCCGGATCACGCCCACGATCAGGCCGGCGTCGTCCGGAGAGGCTGCCGGCACCGTTGACACGGCCTCGTGGACGGCAGGATCGAAGCGGCTGCCCGCCGTGTCGATGCGGGTCACGCCGAGCCCCTGGAGCTTGGCAAGAAACTGGCGCTGCACCATGTCCACGCCCTGGAGCAGCGCGTCAGCCGACGGGGAGGTCCTGGCGGCGTCGAGCGCGCGATCGAGGTTGTCCACGACCTCGAGAAGGTCGGCGAGAATCTCGCGGCGGCCACGCTCGACCTCCTTCGCGATCTCCCGTCTCAACCGGATGCGAGACTCCTCGAACTCGGCGGAGGCCTGGCGGTATTTTGCGATGTACTCCTGCGCCAGACGGTCCTTGTCCGCGAGCTGCCGTTCGAGCTCCTCGACGTAGGTTGGCTTCGAGCCGGCGCTCGGCTCCGGGCCCGACCCGTCGTCTGCCCGGGCCCACCAGCGGCGATCGACGACCTTCACCGGGGTGTCGTGTTCGTTGTCTGCCATGTGGAACGTGTTGAACAACTGCGGACGCGTGCGTGCCTATGCCGCGGGCACCGGCGCCGGCGGGGTGCGCGCCTCGAAGTCGAACGCGAGCGCGGCGCCATCGAGCCTGATGGTGACCGTGCCCCCCTGCTCGAGGCGTCCGAACAGGATCTCGTCCGTGAGCGGATCCCGCACCTCGGTCTGAATCACCCGCGCGAGCGGCCGCGCACCGTACACCGGGTCGTAGCCCTTCTGAGCCAGCCACAGTCGCGCCTCGGGCTCGAGCGTGATGGCGATGCTGCGCTCGGAGAGCTGCGCTTCGAGCTGGAGGATGAACTTCTCGACGATCGTTTCCATGACGGCCGGCGTCAGCGGGTCGAACGAGATGATGGCGTCGAGCCTGTTCCTGAACTCAGGGCTGAAGACCTTTTCGACGGCCTGCTTCGAGCGCTGCTGGGCAGCTTTCTGCCGCGCATCCAGCACGCGATCGGACGAGCCCGCTTCCGTGAAGCCGATGGTCGCGTTGCTCAGCTCGCGCGAGCCGGCATTCGACGTCATGATCAGCACCACCTGCCGGAAGTCCGCCTTCCGGCCGTTGTTGTCGGTCAGGGTCGCGTGATCCATGACCTGCAGCAGGATGTTGAAGATGTCGGGGTGTGCCTTTTCGATCTCGTCGAGGAGGAGGACCGCGTAGGGGTGCTGGCGGATCCCGTCCACCAGGAGGCCTCCCTGCTCGAAGCCGACGTACCCGGGCGGCGCGCCAATCAGCCGGGCGACGGCGTGCTTCTCCATGTACTCGCTCATGTCGTAGCGGATGAACTCGTTGCCCAGGTGCAGCGCGAGCTGCTTGGCCAGCTCCGTCTTCCCGACGCCGGTCGGCCCTGTGAAGAGAAAGCACCCCGCCGGGCGCTCCGGCTGGCCGAGCCCCGCGCGCGACCGCTTGATGGCGCGCGCAACGCTGCGCACCGCCTCCGGCTGGCCGAAGACCACGCGCGTGAGCGATTCCTCCAGCCCCTGCAGCCGATCCCTGTCGGAGGATGAGGCCTGTTTGGCGGGGATGCGTGCGATGCGGGCGGCCACTTCTTCCATGTGATCCGGACCGATTTCGGCCGGGGGCTGCTCCGTCGTGTCCCCCGACGACTTGCGCGCGGCGCCGACCTTGAGGCGCATCTTCGCCCCGGCCTCGTCCATCAGATCGATGGCGCTGTCTGGCAGCTTGTAGTCGCGCAGGTGCCGCGACGCGAGCTTTGCCGCCGCGTCGAGGGACGCGTCGGTGTAGCGGACGTTGTGGTGCCCCTCGTAGCGCGAGCGGAGGCCCTGGAGAATCCGGACCGTCTCCTGGGTGGAGGGTTCGTCAATCGTGATTTTCTGGAGCCGCCGCGCCAGTGCGCGGTCCTTCTCGATGTGCTTGAACTCTTCGTGGGTCGTGGAGCCGACCACGCGGAGCTGACCGGTGGTGAGGATCGGCTTGATGAGCGTCGCCAGGTCCATCGTCCCGCCCGTCGTCGCGCCTGCGCCGACGGTCGAATGGATCTCGTCGATGAAGAGGATCGGCATCGGGCGCTTCGACAGGGCGGCGATGACCGCCTTGAAGCGTTCCTCGAAGTCGCCGCGGAAGCGGGTGCCGGCAAGCAGGGCGCCCGTGTCGAGCGAGAAGACCTCCGCCCCTTCGAGAAGATCCGGCACGTCGTCTTCGAGCAGGCGTGAGGCCAGACCTTCGGCGAGCGCCGTCTTGCCGACGCCGGCGTCCCCCACGAACACGGGATTGTTCTTCCGCCGCCGGCACAGGATCTCCAGCGTCCGCTGCAGCTCGTCGACACGGCCGATGAGCGGATCGAGCTCGCCGGCGCGGGCGCGCGCGGTCAGGTTCAGCGCGTAGGCCGCGAGCGGGTCTTTCGCCGCCGCGGGGCCGCGCTCGCCCTGTCCGGCCTCGGCCTCGGTCGCCTCGCTGTCGTCCACCGCGGCGCCGCCGGCAGACGGGACCTTGCTGATGCCGTGCGTGATGTACTCGAGGACGTCGAGCCGGGTGATGCCCTGGTCAGCGAGGAGCTGCGCGGCGAACGACTTGTTCTGCTGGAGCGTGGCCGCGAGCACGTCGCCCGACTGGACTTCCTGACGTCCGGCGCTCTGTACGTGGAGCACCGCCGTCTGGAGCACGCGGCGGAACGCGAGCGTCTGTTCCGGTTCCTTCTGCTGGCCGCGCCCGTACTGCTCGACCGAGTCCTTCAGGTATTTGTCGAGGTCCCGCCGGAGCCGGGGAAGGTCGGCGCCGCACGCCGCGAGGATCCGCTCTCCGTCGTGGTCGTGGGCCAGGGCGTACAGCAGGTGCTCGAGCGTCAGGTGGGTATGACGCCGCGAGGTGGCCTCCCGGTACGCGACGGTCAGAACGATCTCGAGAGCCTGGCTGAACATCTTTGAGAACAATCCCTTACTGGCTTGGACCCTCGGCGCCGCTATTCGGGTTCCATCGCGGCGCGCAGGGGGAAGCCGTGCTCGCGGGCGCGCTCCATGACGGTCTCGACCCTGGTCTCCGCCACTTCATGCGGATACACGCCACAGAGCCCCTTGCCCTGCGTGTGGACCGCCATCATGATGCGGAACGCCTCGGCCGGCGGCTTGTTGAAGATCGATTCGAGGACCTCCACGACGAACTCCATCGTCGTGTAATCGTCGTTGAGCAGCAACACTTTGTAGAGGTCGGGCTGCTTCGTCTTCTGCCGGGTCCGTTCGAGGAG
>JANPJN010000614.1:0-2082 GCA_031425515.1 Acidobacteriota bacterium
TGCACGGCGCCCACACTGTTCCCCAACCGGGCCGACGCCGCCCCGCAAGGCTCCATCGCTCACGACATTATAGCGATCGGAGAGGCTACGCGTCTTGTGGCGCTCACTTTCGTCATCGTGTTGACGCCCGCCGAAAACTGACCACCTGTGCTCGTTGAAAATTGACTAGGGCTAAGGCCGGTGGGCATGCCGCCGGCAGACGGTAATTGTCTCCCCCTAGTCAGGCTCTGTCGTCGACACCCTCCTGCGTTTTGAGCCGGGCCTGCTCGCGCGATTTGATGCGGGCCTTGGCCGTATGGCTGCTGTGGCGAAAGCGATAGGACTCGTTGCCGGTCTCCACGATATGGCAATGATGCGTCAGACGGTCGAGCAGCGCCGTGGTCATTTTCGGATCGACGAAGATACTCGCCCATTCGGCGAAGACCAGGTTCGTCGTGATGATCACACTGGTGTGCTCGTACAGTTTCGATAGCAAGTGAAAGAGGAGGGCGCCACCCGATTGCGAAAACGGCAGGTAGCCGAGCTCGTCGAGGATCACGAGGTCGAGGTGCATCAGCTGGTGCGCCAGTCGGCCGGCGCGGCCACCGGTCTTCTCCTGTTCGAGCGTGTTGACCAGTTCGACCGTCGAGTAGAACCGTACCCGCTTGTTGTGTCGGGTGACCGCCTCGATGCCGAGCGCGGTCGCGAGGTGCGTCTTGCCGGTGCCTGTGCCTCCGATCAGCACGAGATTCTCCGCCTGCGCGGTGAAAGCCGTCGACGCGAAGCCTAGGATGTGCCGGCGATCGACCTTGGCCTGCTCGAAATCGAAGCCCGCCAGATCGCGATGCATCGGGAAGCGCGCCACGTGCATCTGGTAGCGAACCGAGCGCGTGGCGCGGTCCGTGGCTTCTGCCTGGACCAACTGGGTGAGCAGATCGGCGGCGGTCGTCATCGTGGGCTGGCCCTGCTCAAGCCCCTCGGCATAGCAGGCGGCCATGCCGTACAGGCGCAGCTGCTTGAGGGCGGCGACCAGGTCAGCCATGGGTCTCCTCCTCACGCAGCGTGTCGTAGCGATGCGGGTCCGCCACGGGCGCCGTGGTCACCGTGAGGGTGGTGGCCACCGTCGGCGGCGACGGGCCGTCGGTGAGCCGCGCGAGGACGTTGAGCACGTGCTCGGCACTCGGCCGGCCGCTTTCGAGCACGAGGTCGATGGCGACGAGCACGGCGTCCAGGCCGTGCGTCGGCACGGCCATGAGGACGCGCGCCATGACCTTGTCGCCGCCCGCGTGCCGGAGGAGCGCCTGACGCAGCCGCTGCAGCGGGTCGGGAAGATCGGCAAACGGCGCCCCGTTGCGTAAGGCCCCGGGCTTGCGCTCGACCAGCGGCAGATAGTGCTGCCAATCGTAGACCACGTGGTCGCGATCCACGGCGCGCGCGTGCTCGGCGACGACGCGCTGGTCCGCGACGATGACGACCCGGTCCGGATAGAGCCGGACACTGACTCGGTGGCCGGCCCACGCACACGGTACCGAGTAGCGGTTGCGTGCCACACTGACCAGACTCGTGCTCGACACCCGCGCCGGCACCTCCACGTAGCCATCAAACGGCGTGGGCATCGGCATCAGGTGCGGACCTTCGTGGAGCCACGCCGCCCGGATGGTCAGGCCGGCGTGGTCCGGGTGCGGCGCGTCCCAGGCCGCGCGGCACTGCCCCGCCAGCCAGGCATTGAGCTCGGCGAAGCTCCCGAACCGCTCGTGCTCGGCCTCCTGCCAGATCCGGCGTCGCGCGTCCTGCACGCCCTTTTCGACGCGGCCCTTTTCCCAGCCGGCCGCCACGTTGCAGAAGTCCGGCTCGAACAGGTAATGCGACGCCATCGCCGCGAAGCGGGCATTGATGATGCGCCCGCGGTCCTTCCGCGGGGTGCGGTCGACCGCGGTCTTCATGTTGTCGTAGATCCCGCGGCCGGCCACGCCGCCCAGCCCGGTCAGGCAGCGCGTATGCGCGTCGAACAGCATCTCGTGGCCTTGGCTGGGATAGGCCACGAGCCAGAAGGCGCGGGACGCACAGAGCTTCATGTGCGCCAGCTGCACCTTCCGCCAGAGC
>JANPJN010000615.1:0-3282 GCA_031425515.1 Acidobacteriota bacterium
CATGTGGCGCTTCAGATCCGCCACCTGCGTGCGCGCGCGGCCGGAGATCGAGGCGGCCGGAATGGCGTCGAGCGCCGCCCTGGCCTGCTGGAGATGCTCCTCGGGCGACTCACTCTTCGGCTTGGCGTCCGACACAGCGGCCCCGGTTGGTGCGGTCGTGGACGGCTGCGGAGCGGGCTGCGAGGGCTCGGCGGCCGGCTGAGGGGTCGGCTGTGTGGGTGGCTCCGGCGTCGGCTGCGTCGGCTGGGCCGGCTGACGTGACGGCGGCTCTGGCGTCGGCTGCTGCGTGGGCGGCTGCGGCGTCGTTCTCGGGGGCGTGGTGGACGAGGACTGCGCCGACCCGGCGACCGGCAGGCCCAGCACGGCGACCGTCGCGAGAGTCGTGGTCCATCGGGTAATTGAGCGTTTCATCGGGGAGCTCCTCCTGAGCACGGCATGAACGAAGGCGACGCGCCACCGGGGCAGCATCGCCTGGAATCTTCTTGCCGTGGAATTGAGCAATGGAGGTGCCACGCCTACCTCGACGGGATTTGGCGGGTGGTTGGTGCCGATGAGGTCAGCGTACCGGCCGAGCTGGCTCGGCCGAAATGATGAACGGATTACGCACTCGACGCCCAGACGCGTCAGCAAGACGTGTGGACGCGGGCGCTTCGATCAGCCACCCGCGTGCCGACGCCACATGTATGTCTCGCCCGCGTTACGCCAGCGCTTCGATGTCGCTCATGCGCGGGCGCCATCCCTGGGCCTGCAGCGCCACCTGGGTGCGCAGGTAGTCGTCGATGAGCGCACTCGGCGACGAGAACCTGTGTGTCCTGGGCGGACCGTCCGAGGAAGCCACTTCGAACTCGTAGGCTTCACTCTCGGGTGCGCGCCGGATCTCACAAATCATCACTTCTGCGTCACGTTCGAGAAACCAGACCATCAGTGCGCCTCCTAGTTGCGGTGTGACCGAACAAGAGGCAAGGGCAGGGCCAGCCCCAATCGCTCGAAAAGCTCGCATTTGCTGGCATTTCTGGCGACAGGGAGCGCACAGTTGTGCGGGCGGGGCGCAGGTGTGCGGGGCGCCGCCCGCCCACGCCTCGGCGCACGCCGCAAAGTCCGGTTCCTGTGGTAAGATGATGGTTCTGCTTTCTGAGCCTGTCTTCGACCCGACCTCAACCGGGTAATTGATCCAGACCTCACCAAAGCTGCGTCACCCCGGGAAACGGTTGGGTCCACTGAATGATTCGGTGGCCAGCCACGTGTAGTACGCGCGGACATCCCGCGCGCGGCGGCGAACCGACACTCGCATTCAGGAGATTCTCAGATGGCACCGATGAACGGCACAATCAAGCGGCTGGTGAGCGAAAAGGGCTTCGGCTTCGTGGCCGCAGGCGACGGCAACGAGTACTTCTTCCATCAGTCCGCCTGCAACGGCTGCCAGTTCGACAGCCTGCGCGAAGGCCAGGCCGTCACGTTCGAGAAGGGGCAGGGCCCGAAGGGTCCCCGCGCCGAGAACGTCCGGCTCGCATAGTTCCTTGCCGCCTCACGGCGGCAGGCTTTTCCATGAAGTCCAGCGGCTACGGCCGCTGGACTTTCTTTTTGTGCCGGACCCACTCGACGACCACCGGCAGCAGCGACACCGCCACGATGCCGAGCGCGACGAGCGAGAAGTTATCGCGGATGACCGGCACCTGGCCGAACGCATACCCCGCCCCCGCGCACACGCCTACCCACAGTATCGCCCCCGAGACGTTGTAGAGCACGAACGTCGAATACCGCATGGCCCCCGCGCCTGCGACGAACGGCACGAAGGTGCGGACGATCGGGACGAAGCGGGACAGCACGATCGCCTTGCCGCCATGGCGCTCGAAGAACTCGTGCGCCCGCTCGAGGTACTCGCGGTTCAGCAGCTTCGCCATCCGTCCCGCTGACGCGTCCCCGCGGAAGATCCGCGGCCCGATCGCTCGCCCCGCCGCGTAGTTCACCGTGTCCCCCAGGATCGCCGCCACGACCAGCAGCACCACGATCAGGCGGATGTCGAGGGCGCCGGTCGCCGACAGCGCGCCCGCGGCGAACAGCAGCGAATCTCCCGGGAGGAACGGCGTCACGACGAGGCCGGTCTCCGCGAACACAATCGCGAACAGGAGGCCGTAGACGAGCGCGCCATACCGGGCGACGAACTCCGCCAGGTGCACGTCGAAGTGCAGAAACAGATCGATGAGCGCCTGCATGCTGGAAGGTCCGGATCGGTCAGTGGGTCGCGTCGCCGGCGAGCGCCTTGACGATGTCGCCGAGCACAGCCTTGGCGTCGCCGAACAGCATCAGCGTATTGTCGGCGTAGTAGAGCTCGTTTTCGATGCCCGCGAACCCGGGGTTCATCGATCGTTTGTTGGCGATCACGAACTTCGCGCGGTCCGCATCGATGATCGGCATCCCGAAGATGGGGCTCTTCGCATCGTGGCGCGCCGCCGGGTTGACCACGTCGTTGGCGCCGACGACCAGAACGACGTCCGTCTGCGGCAGGTCGCGGTTGATCTCCTCCATCTCGATGAGCGACTCGTAGGGCACCTCGGCCTCGGCGAGCAGGACGTTCATGTGCCCCGGCATGCGGCCGGCGACCGGGTGGATGGCGAACTTCACGTCCACGCCGCGCTTCGTCAACTGGTCGTAGATTTCGCGCACGCGGTGCTGCGCCTGCGCGACGGCCATGCCGTAGCCCGGCACGATGACCACGCGGGACGCGTTCTCGAGCAGGTCTGCGGCATCCCGCGCCGTCCCGCTCTTCACGCTCTTCGCCGTCGTCGCCGCGCTCCCCGCCTGCACCTGGCCGAAGGCCCCGAAGAGCACGTTGGTGAAGGAGCGGTTCATGGCCCGGCACATGATGATCGACAGAATCAGGCCCGAGGCTCCGTCGAGCGCCCCTGCGGTGATGAGGACCTTGTTCTCGAGCGCGAACCCCATCGCGACCGCCGCGAGCCCCGCGTAGGCATTCAGCAGCGAAATGACGGTGGGCATGTCGGCGCCGCCGATCGGCATGATGAGCAGGACGCCGAAGGCCAGCGACAGCACGATGATGACCGGAAAGAGCTGCCAGAAGTCCGGCCGGACCAGGAGCAGCAGCACCGCGCCGGTGGCCAGGGCGAGCAGGCCGAGATTGACGACGTTCTGGCCGCGATAGGTCATCGGCCGGGTCGGGATGATCTCCTGGAGCTTGCCGGCCGCCATCAGGCTGCCCGTGAAGGTCAGGTAACCCAGGATGACCTCGATCCCGATGGCCGCCATCCGGAAGGTCGTGAGCTC
>JANPJN010000616.1:0-3080 GCA_031425515.1 Acidobacteriota bacterium
AAGGCTGGGCCACGGCCTCGGAGGGCGTGGTCGGCATCAGCGCGACAGGCACCGGTGTCTGGGGACAGACGGACGGGGCCGGCACCGGCGTGCTCGGCACGAGCAAGAGCGGCATCGGCGTGCACGGCAAGGGCGGCCGCCGACGTGGGAGACGCCAGGTTTCTTCCAGTTCTGGATAGACGGGAGCAGCGACGGCACGATCGTGGGTCTGACCCCTCCGCACGACGGCAATATCACGGCACACGAGATGGGGCACGTCTTCGGGATGAACCATGACCTCGATGCCGATCTGATGACCGACTATCGGGATCCGAGCTGCATCATGAGCCAGAACGGCCCGTTCCCGCACCCAACCTGGAATCGCAACTTCGGTCCCGCGCTCTGCCTCCCGCATCTGATGCAGACCGGGTGGATGTACAACCGCCGCGTGTTCGTGGACGACGGCGACTGGATGTCTCGGCCGGACGGCATCACGCTGCCGCTCGCGCCCATCAGCCGTCCGGGCGCCAGGGCCAATCTCGGGATCAAGCTGGCCTTTCGCCGCGGCGACGACAGCTGGGACTACTATCTGGAGTACATGGTGCCCACCGAGTGGAACCGCGGAGTGCCGGGGGCGCCGTACCTGCTGATTCGCCGCATGGCTCCGAAGTACGGCGGCACGCCGGCGTATCTCGGGTTCGTCCAGGCGCCGACCGTTGTCGGGCAGTCGGCGGAAAAAGTCGAGCCCTCAGGCAACGTCCAGTTCCGTGTGGAGATGACGAGTCTCGAGGGGCCGATCCTCAAGGTGACCGCGAGGAAACTGTAAGACCGCGGTCGTTTTCCCATGCACAAGCTGCCGATTGTCGTCGCCTGTCTCATCGGGACTCTGACCGCTGTCGGGGGATATTCCTTCATCTATGCGAAGGGCTACTCCTATCTGACCAACGACCCGGCCGCCTGCGCGAACTGCCACGTGATGGAGAATCACTACCGCGCGTGGATGAAGAGCTCGCATCGTGCCGCTGCGGTGTGCAACGACTGCCACACGCCGCCCGGGCTGGTCCCGAAATACATCACGAAAGCCATCAACGGCTTCAACCACTCGCTGGCGTTCACGACGGGCCGCTTTCCGGAGACGTTGCGCATTACCGCGCGCAACGTCGACGTCACCGAAAAGGCCTGCCGGAAGTGCCACGCGAACATCGTGGATGCGATCGAGGGGCCACACCCGGAGAGCGACCGGCTGTCGTGCATCCGCTGCCATTCGACCGTCGGACACCTGGAATGAGAGGCGACAACACCGATGGCTGACCCGATCGCACCCCGAAGAGGATTCTGGTCCGGCCCGCGAGGGCTCGTCCTGGCCGCGGTCTCCGCCGTTCTCGTCACCCTCGGCGTCGTGGCCCTCCTGGTGAATATCTTCGAGCGCAAACAGGAAGCGCGGAACCCGTTCTTCCGTGTGGTGGAGCTCACCGACGACACGGAGGACCCGGCGGTCTGGGGCAAGAACTTCCCGCAGCAGTACGACGGATACCTCCGGACGGTGGACCAGCAGCGGACGCGATTCGGCGGCAGCGAAGCCGTCCCGCGCGCGCCGTCCGACGCGGACCCCCGCTCGGTCGTTGCGCAGTCCCGGCTGGACGAGGACCCGCGGCTGCGTACGCTCTGGGCCGGATATGCCTTCTCGAAGGATTTCCGCGAAGAGCGTGGGCACGCCTACATGCTGGATGATCAGACATTCACCGAACGTCAGCAGGTCGTCAAGCAGCCCGGGACCTGCATGAACTGCCATGCGTCGGTGTACGTGCCCTTCAAGAAGCTCGGCGACGGAGACATCGTCAAAGGGTTCGAGAAGATGAACCAGATGCCGTACTTCGACGCGCGGAAGCTGGTGAACCATCCCGTCGCGTGCATCGACTGCCACGACTCCCAGACGATGGCGCTCCGTGTGACACGGCCGGCGTTCATGGAGGGCATGCGCGCGTTGAAGGCCTCGCAGGGGGTGCAGGACTACGACGTCAACAAGATGGCCACGAGACAGGACATGCGGGCGTTCGTCTGCGGCCAGTGCCACGTCGAGTACTACTTCAAGGGGCCCGAGAAGCGCTTGACGTATCCCTGGAGCAAGGGGCTGAAGGTCGATGAGATCCTGCAGTACTACGATGAGAACCCGCACGACGACTGGACGCACGCCGACAGCGGCGCGCCGGTGCTCAAAGCGCAGCATCCCGAGTTCGAGATGTGGAGCCAGGGGATTCACGCGCGGTCTGGCGTGACGTGTGCCGACTGTCACATGCCGTACATGCGGGTCGGCGCGATGAAGATCAGCGACCACCACGTACGCAGTCCCGCGCTCAACATCAACGGCGCGTGCCAGACATGTCATAAGTGGCCCGAGGAGGAACTGCGGACGCGCATCGAGATCATTCAGGGACGCGTCTTCGGTCTGCGTAACCGGGCCATGGAGGCGGTCGTCGCCCTGATTACGGACGTGAAGGAGGCCCGGGCCCGCGGCGCGTCGGGTGCGGAGCTGGACCTTCCGCGCAAACTGCAGCGGCGGGCGCAGTTCATGCTCGACTTCGTCGAAGCGGAGAACTCGACCGGTTTCCATGCCCCCCAGGAGGCCGAGCGCATCCTCGCAGAGTCCATCGACTACGCACGGCAGGGGCAGCTCGTTCTTCGAGGCGCCACGGTTCCGGGGCTGAAGACCGCGGAGCTCGTGAAGCCCGTCGCAGCGCAGAAGCCGGCGAAGTAGCAGACCATGTGTGACTTCGTCGTTGCCGCGACTCTCTGCCTGTTCAGCGCCGCCGTGGTGCCGGCCGTCTGGGCGCAGACCCAGCCGCCGAGCCCGTTGCCGGCCGCAGCGACACCGAAGAGCCGGTTCGTTCCCGTCCTGCGCAAGGTCACGCGGGTGGAGTCCTGGAGCTTTTTCGAGCCTCCTCCGGGCGGAGGTGACCCGCGCTACGCCTTCATCGCGAATCGACTGCTGGCCGGCGTTCGCCATGCCGGCGCGCGGCACGAGATCGACGCGACGGCCCAGTATGTCCAGTTTGGCGGACTGCCAGACAATGCCAGTGGACCGGGAGCACTGGGAACAGGCG
>JANPJN010000617.1:0-9748 GCA_031425515.1 Acidobacteriota bacterium
GTTGAGCATCCCCATCGCGCCGGAGACGCTGGTCTTCACACGCGTCTCCCCGGTCTGACGGCGGTATCGCAGCTCGTGGACCGTGCCCGGCAACACCAGCCGCAGAGTCATCTCGTCCCCGATCACGACACTCGTGAGCTCGCCGCGCACATCGTTCGCGCGCGCCGTCGCTGCCCTCGCGACCGCGCGCGCATCGGCCAGGTCCGGCGGCAGCGAGAGCACCGATTCACGAACCGCAGGTGTCAGCGTGAACCAGGCGCCGTGCGACATCTGCACCGCGCTCACGCCGTACATCAGCAGAAACGGGAGGCAGAGTGACGCGAGCAGACGATGGACGGTTCGGATGGTCGGATACATATCAGCGGAACGAGGCCCACAAGGCCGCAAACACCGACGTCCCGACAGCGAGACACGCCCACGCCCAGCGGCCCCGGCCCGGGGCCGACAGCCAGAGGTAGGCGCCGGATCCGCAGAACCCCAGCAGGCACCACATGGCACCCTCGTTGTAAATCGCCCAGAGGCGCACGAGGCGCGGAGCTTCGGTATCGCCGGGGGTCGCGGCATGCACGTCGCTAAGGAAATAGCCGAGGCCATTGCGAATCTCCTCGATGCGCAGACGCTCCTCGCGCTCGAGCACGACGACCCGCCAGATACCGTTGATGTTGTAGAAGTCGAGCCGCAGATCGTTCTCGGGCGTGCGGCGAAGGAACCAGTCCGGCATGGGCCGGGCCAGCGGCGGCGCCAGCAACTCGTACACCGCGGCCGCCACCTGCGTGTCGGTCGCCGAGGCCGGAGGCGTGAACGGCACGTGGCGCACGGCGCGGGCCACCTTCGGGCGCTCGAGACCGTGCTGCAGCGCGGCCGCAATGCCGGCGGCCCCGTAGATCGACAGCTGGGCAAAGGTGAGCAGCCCGGCATAGACGTGGATTTTGAGCACCAGGGCGCGGATGCGCATACCGGGCGTAGAGTGCCACATCGCCGCTCCCCGCGCAGCAGCGGCCCAGATCGTTGCTGCGGAACCGCGACGTTGTCGGATATCGTAAGTCAGCGTGCCTCCTCCCGCGAATCCCGTCGAGTCGTCTGCTGATCTGGTCCGGCGCGAGCTCGCCTCGGCGGACCTCCGGCGGCGCACGGCGGCGACGCACCGCAGCATCTGGCGCGCAGCCCCCGTGGTGGCCGCGGCCTGTATCGCGGTCGCGACCGGCGTCCGCTGGCGGGGCTGGTCCCCGGCCTGGTCGCTCGCCTTCGGCGTGGCCGCCGCGATCGCGTGCGTCGCCTGGGCACGCATCGCCCGGCGCGGGCACCCACTTTCGGATGAGGTCGCCGCCAGGATTGACGCGACCGCCGGCCTGCGCGGCGAGCTCAGGAGCGCGAACTGGTTCGCCTCGCGGTCGCCTGACGATCCGTGGACGGCCTGCCACATCGACCGCGCCGCCACGAGGCTGGCCGGCGCGGACTGGACGTCCGTCTATCCCGTCAGCCCGGCACGGCGCGCCAAGGCCATGACGACGCTCTTCGCACTCGCCACCATCGGCCTGGCGATCCTGCTCCCCTCCCGCGGCCCGCTCCTCTCCGCACGAGCGGATGCGCGTCGGGCATCAGGCGCGGCGCCCGCGGACGCGGCGATCGCGGCCGACGCCCTGCTGCCGGAACTGCAGCGACAACTCGAAGCGCTGCTCGCCTCCGCGGAAGGCGTTCCGACGACGTCAGCCGGCACGCCCGCGACGGCCGGAGATCTCCGGAAGCTGCTCGCCGCGCTGCAGGCCCTGCGGGACGCGGGCCGGCTCAAGGATCTGGCCCGGGCCATGTCCACGGCCCCATCCCAGGCGCCGCAGGACTCGCCGGCCGAGATGAAGGCGCTCGCCGAACGGGCGCAGCGCGCAGCCCGGAAGCCATCGGTCGCCGCTGACGTGCGCGAGGCCCTCGAACAGGTGTCGGAGGAGATGGCTGACGCCGCGAGAGCCGCGCTTCCGCGCGACGCCGACGCGAGCGACACGACCGCGTCGAAGGATGGCGCGAAGGCCGATCCGGCAGCCGCCCGCAAGGGAGACGAGGTGGACGAAACCTCCATCACCTCGATCAGCGAAGCCGAGGCCGGAGGGGGCGCGGGCCTCGTCATGATGGGGACCCAGGATCCCGCGCAGGGCAAGGCTGCCCCGGGCATGGGCATCGGCGGTGCCTCCGACACCGGCACGAACGCAGGACGGATGGCGGACCTCCAGGCCGCCCTCCGACGCGAGACGGTCGAGGCCAGCACGGATGCGGCGGGCGACAACGTGCAGACGGACGCACGTCGCAAGACCGAGCACGGCCGGGCGGCGGTCGGCTACGCGGGCACGTCCGCGGGCGCCTTCGCACGAGGCCACGCGGTGGCGCCCCCGCCCGTGCCGGAGAACCGGCGGACGGCGGTCCAGACCTACTTCGTCCGGACCCCATGAAAACATGACGACCACCTTCGCCGTCGAACAGGCCATCGAACAGTTCCGCGACCGCTTCCTCCGCATCACGCAGGAGGTCGGGCGGCGCATTGTCGGCCACGAAGAGGTCGTCAACCTCACGGTCACGAGCCTGCTGGCCGGCGGCCACGTGCTGCTCGAGGGGATCCCCGGCGTCGGCAAGACGAGCCTCGTCCACACGCTGGCCGATGTCCTCCACCTCACCTTCTCGCGCATCCAGTTCACACCCGACCTGATGCCCGCCGACATCGTCGGCACCAACATCGTCCAGGAACACTCGCACGGCGGCACGTTCTTCGAGTTCCAGCCGGGGCCGATCTTCGCCAACGTGGTCCTGGCGGACGAGATCAATCGCGCGACGCCGAAAACACAGTCGGCGCTGCTCGAGGCAATGCAGGATGTGAGCGTGTCGGTCGGCAAGACCACCTACCGCCTGGAACAGCCGTTCCTCGTGCTCGCGACGCAGAATCCGCTCGAGATGGAAGGCACCTATCCGCTGCCGGAAGCGCAACTGGATCGCTTCTTCTTCAAGCTGAAGGTGCAGTACCCGACCGAACAGGCGATGCACGACATCATCGACCGGACCACGACCGATGCGGGGACGACGGTGGCGCGGGTGGTGGACGGCGCGCAGATCATGGAGATGCGCCACACCGGGCGATCGGTGCCGATTGCGCGTCCCGTGCAGGCCTACGCCATCCGCCTGGCGCTCGGCACGCATCCCACATCGCCCTACGCGTCGCCGCTGGTGAAGCGCTACGTGCGGTACGGCGCGAGCCCGCGATCGGCGCAGGCGATGGTGCTCGCGGCAAAGATTCAGGCGCTCAACCGGGGCCAGGCGTTCGTCGCGATCGACGATGTGCGGGCGGTGGCGCTGCCGGCGCTGCGGCACCGGATCCTGCTGAACTTCGAGGGGGAGGCAGACGAGGTGAGCACCGACGCCCTCGTGCACGAGCTCATGGCCAGCGTGGCCACGGAGTGAGGCGGACGGCCGCCTGAGCAGCCCGCACCCATGGCGCTCCGGTTCGAAGACGACTTCCTCAGGAAGCTGGAGTACCTCCATGTGGTCTCCAAGCGGGCCTTCGCGGGACAGAACCGCGCCGACCGGCTCACGCCCAAACGCGGGCGCGGGCTCGAGTTCGCCGATCACCGGCCCTATGCCCCCGGCGACGACTTCCGCCACATCGACTGGAAGGCCTACAAGCGGCTGAATCGGCTGCTGCTGCGCCTCTTCGACGAAGAACGCGACCTGCCCATCTACCTGATGATCGACGCGAGCCGCTCGATGGCGGAGCCGGCGAAGTTCGACATGGCGCGCCGCATCGCCGCGGCGCTCTGCTACATCGGCCTGGCGCACCTCGATCGGCTGACCATCCTGCCCTTCGGCCGGACGCTGAGCCATGAGACATCGCCGGGACGCGGCAAGGGACGCATCTTTCGCGTCTTCGAGCTCCTGGAGCGGCTCGAGGCCAGCGGACCGACGGATCTGCGGCAGGCCTTCAAGGAGTTCGCCTCACGCCCGCGCCAGACGGGCCTGACGGTCGTGATCTCGGATTTTCTCGACCCTGGCGGCTTCGAGACGGGGCTGAAAATCCTGCGGACGCTCGGGCATGACGTGTTCGTCGTGCATGTGGCGTCGGAACGCGACCGCGACGCGGGCGCCTTCGGGGAAGTGCAGTTTGTCGATGCCGAGACCGGCGACGTGCGCGAGATCGACGTGACGCCGCGCCTGGCGGACGCCTACGCGGCGGCGTGGACGGCGCACGCGGAAGAGATCGAGCGCTTCTGCGGCCGCTACGACATCGGCTACATCCGCGCGGATGCCGGGAAGCCGTTCGAGGAGATCATCCTGAAGGCGTTTCGGCAGGGGCGGTTCCTGGCATGACGTTCGGTGCGATGGCGGCGTGGCAGGCCTGGGGGCTCATCGCGGGCGCCGCCGCGCTCGCCGCCTGGCTCTTCCTGCGCAAGCTGCGGCCGCCGCGTCTGCTGGTGGCCTCGCTGCTGCTGTGGCAGCGCGTGCTCGACGAGCCCCGCGCGCTCACGCTGTGGGAGCGGATTCGCCGGGCGGTGTCGCTCGCGCTCACGATCCTGATCGCCGTGGCGCTCGCGCTGGCCATCGCGCGGCCGACGGCGCGCTCGGCGGCCCCCGCCGCCTCACGCGGACGCGTGCTCATCGTCCTCGATTCATCGTGGTCGATGCTGACCGACACGCGGAGCGGCGAATCGCGATGGGAACGCGGCGTGGCCGAAGCGCGGCGGATCGCGGCGGCTGCAGCCGGAACACCGACGGCGATCGCCACCACCGCGGATGGCCTGGTCGAGGGGCCGACACCGGACGCGGTGCTCCTGGAGGCGGCGCTGGAGCGTGTGAGCCCCTCCGGAGGCGATCCGGCCGCGTGGCCGGCGCTGGCGGGCGCCGATGCGGTCCACTTCATTACCGATGGCGCGACGTCACGCCGCGTGCCGGACGGGGTGACGGTGCATTCGGTGTTCGAGTCGGCCGCCAACGTCGGCATCACGGCATTCGACGTGCGCCCGTCGCTCGCACCCCGCAACGCGGCGGACGCCTATCTCGAGATCGCGAACTACGGGCCGGCCGCCCAGAGCGTGCACCTGACGATCACGCGCGGGGAAGCGACGGCCCTCGACCGGCACGTGTCCATCGCCGCGGGCGCCTCGCTCAGGCAGATGGTGCCCTTTGGGCGCGGCGGCGATTCCGCGCTTCGTGCGCACGTGGAAGCCGACCAGAACGCGCTGCGGATCGATGACGACGCCTTTGCGTGGATGGAACATGCCCGGCCAGTGTCGGTGACGGTCGTCGGGCAGCAGACCGGCTGGCTGCGGCCGTTGCTGGCGGGTGATCCCGACGTGCGTGCGACGTTCCTGGATCCGTCGCGCTACGACCTGCCGGTCGGCGACGCCGCGCCCGCACCGCCCGCGGATCTGTTCATCTTCGATCGCTGGGCCCCCCGCGATCCGCCCGCTACCCCGTCGCTATATGTCGCGCCGCCGGCGGATACGCCGTGGCTGGCCGCTTCCCGGGCCGACGGCATCGCGCGGGCGTGGGATGCGGCTGCGGAGAAGACGCCGCGATGGGAGGTTCCCGGCACACATGCCGTCGTGCGGGGCGTCGATCCGTTGACGTTCCGGATCGATCAGGTGCACGCGTACGGCGCCCCCGGGCTCACGTCCGTGGCGCAGTCGGCCCGCGGCACGCCCTTGATCTCCGTCACGGATAGCAGCGAGCGACGCTTCGTGCTGCTGGCGTTCGGACCGGCCGAGTCCAACCTCGCCTCCGCACCGGGATTTCCGGTGCTCATCGGCAACGCCGTCGAATGGCTCGTGCGACCTGATGCCCGTCCGGCGCAGCGGTCCGGGCTCGCATCCTTCACGCCGGCCACCGGCAGGGTCGCCGGGCCCGAAGACCGGGAGGTGCCGCTGGCACGCGTCCCCGGTGCCGCGATGGGCCGGTTGCGCGTGCCGGGGCTGTACACGGCGGACGCCGCCGGAGCGCGAAGTACGTTCGCGGTCAACGTGGGTGAGCCGCAGGTCTCGAACACGACCCAGACAAGCCTCAACAGCAGCACAGGCGTGCGGCTGGTGTCGGCGGGCGCCTCAGGCCACGCCTGGTGGGTCTACGGCGCGGCGGCGGCGTTTGCACTCGCGCTGATCGAGTGGTGGACATGGCAGCGGCGGATCACGGTCTGATGCCGGCACGAGACCCGTACTGACATGCTGACCTGGACCAACCCGGCGGCGCTGTGGCTGATCGCGCTCATCCCGCTCGTGTGGATGGCTCTGTGGGCGGCCCGAACCACCTTCAGTCCGCGGCAGCGATGGTTGCAGGCCGGTGTGCGGTCGCTGCTGCTCGCGGCACTCGTCTTCGCGATGGCGCGTCCGGTGGTCTCGACCAGCTCGTCGCGCCAGTCGATCGTCTTTGCCGTGGACGTCTCGCACAGCGTGGCGGGCGCGGCCATCGAAGCAGCCGCGGCGAGCATCGACGGACTCACCGCCGCACTGCGCCCGGCGCACACGCGGGTCATGGCGTTCGGGGCAACCACGGCGGCACTCGAGGGGACGACGGCCCTCCGGCAGCTTGCCGGGGTCGAGGCTTCCCCGGCCGCCTCGATTGTGGACCGTGGCGGGACCGACCTCGAGGCCGCCCTCGACGCGGCCCGTGCGGAACTCGCCGCGGGATACGTCCCGCGGATCGTGCTCTTCAGCGACGGGAGAGCGACATCCGGCGACACCGACGCCGCCCTGGCACGACTCATCGCCGCCCGCATTCCGTTGTCCGTCGAACCGCTGACGCCGCGGTTTCTCGGCGACACATGGATCGACGCCGTCGTTCTTCCCGATCGCGTGCCCGCGAAGGCCGCCTTCACGGCAACGGTCTCGGTCGGCAGCCAGCGCGGCGGCGACGCTGTCGTCGAGCTCCACGAGGCGGGGCGCGTCGTGGGCACGCAGACGACGCGGCTGGAGAAGGGCGTGACCGCGGTTGACGTGAGCGCCGTGGTCGATGCGCCGGGCGGCCACGTCCTGCAGGCGCGCGTGCGCGCGCCCGGCGACGTGGTGGCAGAGAACAATACCCTCGACCGGGGCATGTGGGCGGACTCGCCCGCGAAGGTGCTCTACGTGGAGGGAGCGCCCGCCAGCGCCCGGTATCTCGCCACGGCGCTCACCACGTCGGGCTTCGACGTGACCGTGCGGCCGCCGGGCGGCCTCCCGTCCACCGAGCAGGCGCTCGAGCCGTTCGACGTGGTGATCCTGAGCGACGTGCCGCGGGCGCAAGTCCGGCCGGCGTCGATGGCGGCGCTCGAGGGATGGGTCGAACGCGGCGGCGGCGGGCTGCTCGTCGCCGGCGGTGAGGCGGTCTTCGGCGAGGGCGGCTATCGCAGCTCGCCGATCGAACGGCTGTCTCCCGTGACGTTCGAACGGCGCGACGAACCGGAGGTCGCGCTCATCCTCGTGCTCGATCGATCGTGGAGCATGGCCGGCGCCTCGATGGATCTCTGCAAGGCGGCGGCGCAGGCCGCCGTGGACGTCATGACCGACGAGCAGGAGCTCGGCGTGCTCACGTTCAACGACAAGTTCGACTGGGACATTCCTCTCCAGATCGTCGGCCGGGGCCGGGACGCGATCCGCGAGAAGATCGCGGCGATCGAGCCCGGCGGGCACACACTCATCTTCCCGGCCGTGGAGCAGTCCTATCTGGCGCTGCGGGCGGCCAAGGCCCGCGCCAAGCACGTCCTCCTGCTGTCGGACGGGCGCTCCTATCCAGACGACTACGAGGCACTGGTCTCGAAGATGGTGGCCTCGCGGATCACGGTCTCGACGATCGCGGTCGGGCCGTCGGCCGACCCGGACCTCCTGCGCAACATCGCCAAATGGGGCAAGGGGCGTTCCTATCAGGTGGCGGATGCAAAAGAGCTCCCCCAGATCTTCGTCAAGGAGGCGAAGAACGCCGCCACGCCGGCGTTTGACGAAAAGCAGATCACCGCGGTGGTCAAGACTCCGGCCTTTCTGAGCGGCGTCGATTTGACCCGCATCCCGCGACTCAAGGGGCGGACCGCCACCATCCTCAAGGACACGGCGCTCGAGATCGTCGCGACCGACGACGGCGATCCGCTGCTGGCGTTCTGGCCGATAGGGCTTGGAAGGGCGGCGGTCTTTGCGTCGGACGTCAAGGACCGATGGGCGGCCGACTGGATCACGTGGCGGGGCTATGGTCCGTTCTTCAGCGCGGTCGCACGGGCTCTTGAGCGGCGGCGTCCGCCGGCAGAAGCGCTCGAGGTGACAGCAGGCCCTGTTCATGGCGACGCTCGCGCCGTGACCGTGTCTGTCGAGGCGCGCGACGGCGCGGGCGGCCACCGCGATCTGCTGCACCCGAGCGTGCGCGTGCGAGCGGCCAACGCGCCGCCGAGAGACGTCGCGCTGCGGCAGGTCGCGCCGGGCCGCTACGAGGCCGTGCTGGTGGCAGATGCGCGGCAGGCGCTCGAAGTAAGTCTGCCCGGGAGCCGGCCAGACGATGCGCACGGGGTGGCCTCTCGCGTGGTGCTCCCGGACGCAGCCGCCGAGTATCGCTTCCGGCCGGCGGACGAGCAGGGCCTTCGAGCACTCGCCGCTGCGACCGGTGGCGCCTGGCGACCGGGCCCCGAAGCGCTGGCCAGTGACGCGTCGGACCGCCGGCCCGATCGCCGGCCGCTCTGGCCATCGCTGCTGATGGTTGCGCTCGGCCTGTGGTTCGTGGATATCCTGCTCAGACGCGTACGCCTCTTCGAGCCCAGCTGAACTACGGATTTTGTTGGAGCCCATCCATGCCACGACTCAGTGCGATCCCCGTCCTGTTCCTTCTTGCCACCGGAGCCGTCTCGCCGACGTCCGGCGCGGCCCAGGCGGGCCGCATCACGCGGATCGAATTCCGCCCCGTCCCCGAGAAGGAGGGCACCGGCATCATCATTTCGCTGCTCGGGTCTGGCAGTTGCACCTACACGGTGGACTTCGGGGATGGTCAGAGCGAGCGCCGGACGTCCGAACTGCCCGACCAGTTTCGCCACGCCTATCAGGCCGACAGTGAGTATCTGCTCACCGCGACGCCGGTCGCGCCCTGCGAGGGCAAGGCACGCGCAAAGCTCGACATCCGGGCGATCCGGCGCGGCATATGGAACGTCACGGTCGCGCCGGGGCCGTCAACCGAGCGCCCGGAGATCGCCGCGACGGTGGACGGGCGCGGCGAGTGTGCGGTGACGGTCGACTTCGGGGACGGCACGCGGCAGCGGCTTGAGGGCACGCTGCCGCTCAGCGTCACGCATCCGTACGAAAAAGCGGGCGCCTACACGCTGCGCGCGGCAGCGGAGGCGCCCTGTCGAGGCGACGTGCAGATCGAGATCGACGTCAAGCGCTGACGTCCGACCTGCGGCCCTACTGGAAGAGGCGCGGGGCGAACTCGTTCAGATAGTTCCGCCAGTTGATCCAGGTGTGGCCGCCGGGAGTCTCCGTGAAGGTCGCGTTCAACCCGTGCTTCTTCAGGAGATCGACCGTGGCGTTCGTGGTCGGGAGGAGAAAGTCGTCCTTCCCCGTCGCGAACCAGAGCACCCGGAGCCCTTTCCGCAGCGCCGGATTATCGAGCGTGGCGGCGTTCTGCTTCTCCCAGTCGGCGGCCACCAGGGGGGCGCCGGCGGCGGGGATCGGCGCGGCGGCGGGCGCGGGACCAGCCGCGGGAGCGGGAGCCGCGGCAGCAGCCGGGGCCGCCGCGGACGGCGTCGGGGCGGCAGCGGCAGACGGTGCGGGTG
>JANPJN010000618.1:0-1795 GCA_031425515.1 Acidobacteriota bacterium
CACACCGCCGTTCCCTTCCGAGTTGCGCGACTGCTCGAGATACATGCCGCCCTTGAACGAGTGGCTCCCGACAATCCACGTCAGGTTGGATCGCACCGACGTCAGCCACGCCGTGCCCTGGTCCACCAGGCGGTTGTCGAAGGCGAAGTTCGGCGCGTTCGGCACGTTGAAGTTGACCTTGGGGATGACGTTGCGCGGGTTCAGTTCCGGATGGAACTGCCCGAGCGTGAAGCCGACGTTCGACCGCGTGATGCGGTCCCAGTCCCCCTGCGTCAGCGGGTAGAACTGCTCGGTCTGCTGCCGGATGCCGAAGTCGGTGTCGCTCACCAGGTTCGACCGCAGCACCTTCGTGTAGTTCGCGCTCATGCCACGGTCGGTGTTCAGGTAGTGCGTGTTGAAGAACCCCCACTTCGAGGGCCCGGCGGTGATCTCGCTCCCCCGCTGGTCCGAGTACCAGTCCTTGAACGTGAAATAGAAGCTGTCGGTCGAGCTCGGACGCCAGTCGAGGCGCACGACATTGTTCATCTTCGGGTTGTCGGCGTTCTCCTGCGTCGTGTAGTTGAACTGTCCCTGCGTGAAGGCCCTGTCAAAATTGTTCGCGCGCGGCAGCATGTTCAGCAGCGCCAGGCCGTTCTTGTTGATGCGATCCGCCGGGACGATGTTCCCCGGGAAGCACCCCGGACCTCCGGTCACGGCGTTGCACGCCCCATCCCGCAGCGGATCCTTCAGGTTGATGAGCCGGCCCTGGCTGTCGAGCGTCTGCGAGAAGTCTCCCCGCAGCTCCGCCGCGGTCGGCATCGTCCAGTTCCGCGCGGGGCCCGGACGGCTCACGAGCGGCGCCTCCATCGAGTAGAAGAAGAACAGCTTCTTGTTCAGCCCCGGCACCGGCCCGCCCAGGTTGGCGCCGTAGGTGTTGAAGCGGTACCGCGGCTTCTTGATCCGGTTGCGGTTGTTGAAGAAGTCGTTGGCGTTCAGCGCCTCATTACGACCGTAGTAATACAGGTTGCCGTGGTATTGCGTGCCGCCGCCCTTGCTGACGATCTGCACCTGCCCGCCGCCCGCGCGCCCGTACTCCGCGCGGTAGGAGTTCAGGAGCACGCGCACCTCGGCGATGGCGTCGAGATTGATCTGCTGCGCCATCAGGCTGCTCGATCCGACCTCGTTCGCCACGACGCCGTCCACGACGACGTTGCTCCAGTCGCGGCGCGCGCCGCCGACGTTGGGCACATCCGTGCCGAAGCTCATGCCGAGCGAATCCACGGTGTTCTCGTACCGCACGCCCGGCAACAGCCGCATGATCGAGGTGACGTCGCGCCCGAGCACCTGCACCTGCTCGATCTGTTTCGCCGTAATCACGCCGCTGTGCTGCGTCTCGGCGGTGTTGACGTGCGTGCCGCGGGCCTCGACGACGACCGTCTCGCCCAGCCCGCCGACCTCGAGCGCCAGCGTGCCGATCGACAGCCGCTCCGCCGCGCTCAGCACGACGTTCTTCCGCTCGAGCGTCCGGAAGCTCTCGAGCGCGACACGGACGGTATACATCCCGGGCCTGAGGTTGGTGACCTGGAAGTCCCCCTTGTCGTCGCTGATGACGACGCGGGAGTCCGCGGTGGCCTCGCTCACGATCGTCACCGTGGCGCCCGGGACCACCTGTCCTTGCGGGTCGGCGATCGTGCCGCCGATGGTGCCGGTCACCGCCTGCGCGGCGGCGACGCCCGGCAGCAGGCAGGCCGCGGCGAACACGATGGCCAGCAGATGCCAACGCTGCGGTTCGGGTCTGGACATTGGAGACTCCTGT
>JANPJN010000619.1:0-10051 GCA_031425515.1 Acidobacteriota bacterium
TTCCGTGGCTTCGCGCATCTGGAGGGCCTGTGCCGTGTCCACGACGTCCGACGAGGTGAGCCCGAAGTGCAGCCAGCGCGCCGAGGGCCCCACGTGCTCCGCGACGGCGGTGGTGAAGGCAATGACGTCGTGCTGCGTGACTTGCTCGATCTCTTCGATCCGCGCGATGTCGAACCGCGCGCGGGCGCGCAGCTCCTGCGCGGCCTCCGGCGGGACGACCCCAGCCTCGGCCATCGTGTCCGTTGCGGCGAGCTCGACTTCGAGCCATGTTTCGTAGCGCCGCTGCTCGCTCCAGATGCCACCCATCTCGGGGTGGGTGTATCGCCTGATCATGTGATTTACCCCAGGTCGATCCGCGCCCGGTCGATTGCGGGCACCGAGGGACCGAGCACCGTGGCGGCCAGCGACCCGTCCGCGAAGAGGTCCGACGCGACCCGCTGCACATCTGCCGCCGTGACCCGGTCCACGCCGGCGAGCGTCTCGTCGAGGTCGAAATGCCGGTCGAAGTAGATTTCCTGCCGGGCGAGGTGCGACATCCGGCTCGCCGTGTTCTCGAGGCTCAGCATCAGGCTGCCCTTGAGGTGATCCTTGGCGCGCCGCAGCTCGGCATCGGGCACCGGCGCGCGCTTCATGCCTCGCAGCTCCTCGACGCAGAGGTCGATCACCTGCTCCACCGCGTCGTTCGAGCAGCCGGCATAGATGGTGATGTTGCCCGCGTCGCGGTAGGCCGCCAGGCCGCTGAAGACCGCGTAGGCCAGGCCGCGCTTCTCCCGGATGTTCTGGAACAGCCGCGAGCTCATCGACCCGCCGAGCACGGTGTTCATGATGTAGCTGGCGTAGCGGTCGTCGTGATTCTGCTGGTAGCTGTTCGTGCCGAGGCACAGATGGCTCTGTTCGAGCTCCTTGGTGCGCAAGACCACCTGGGGCACCACGCGGGGAACATCGCCGCCAAGCGGCGCGCCGTCCGCCGGCACGGCGCCAAAGGCCGCGTCCACCAGTTCCCGCACATTGCCGTGCTCCAGGTTTCCGGCGGCCGAGATGATCATGTTGCGCCCGACATAGGCGCTCCGGAAGTAGGCCAGCAGCGACTCGGCGGTGAACGACTCGACGCTTTCCTTCGACCCCAGGATCGGCCGGCCGAGCGCGTGCCCCTCCCAGAAGTGTTGCGTGAAGAGCTCGTGCACGAGATCGTCGGGCGTGTCCTCGACCATCTTGATCTCTTCGAGGATCACCTTCTTCTCACGCTCCACCTCCTCGGCCGAAAAAGCCGGGCGCAGGACGATGTCGGAGAGAAGCTCGACCGCGAGCGGCAGATGCTCGTCGAGCACCTTGATGTAGTAGCTCGCGTACTCCTTGGCGGTAAAGGCATCGAGCTGGCCGCCGATGGAGTCGATCGCCTGGGCGATGTCCTCCGCGGTCCGGGTGTCCGTGCCCTTGAAGAGCATGTGCTCGACGAAATGCGCGATCCCCCCCTGCGCCTCGGCCTCATGCCTCGACCCGCGCATGAGCCACACTCCGATCGTCACCGATCGCACATGCGGCATCGTCTCGGTAATCAGGCGCAGGCCGTTGCCGAGGACGTCGCGCACGACCGGGCGGGGAGCAGAGAGTGCGGTCACGCGGGGGAGCCTCCGCGGTACCGCGCCGGCCGGCGGCGGCCGGATCCTGCCTGAAGGGCACCGCAAGTCGTTCTGTTAAAAGGGCTTAGAAGGGCTGCCAGAACCAACTATGTTACCACGCAAAATCCGCGCAGTTCAAGGCGGATCTGCCGCGGAGGGGGGCTCCGACCGACGTAGTACAATGAGGGTTCGCTTGGGCGGCCGTCGGGCAATCCGGATACACCTCATGCAGACCGTTCCCCGCCGAAACGTCGCCGACTTCGAGCGCGCGGACCTGGAGCAGGCGCTCGAGGCGATGGGACATCCCCGCTTCCACGCGCGCCAGATCTTCCGCTGGATTTACAGGCGCGGCGTGACCGACTTCGCGCAGATGAGCGACCTGGGCCTGGAACTCCGCAGCGAGCTGGCCCGTGCGTTCACGATCGACACACCGGCCGTCGTGCGCTCTGAGAAGTCGGAGGACGGCACCGCGAAGTTCCTGCTCAGCCTGGCGGACGGCAAGAAGATAGAGGCGGTCTTCATCCCCGACACACCGTCGATGACGTTCTGCGTTTCGACGCAGGTCGGCTGCGCGATGAAGTGCGGCTTCTGCCTGACCGGGCGCATGGGGATCGATCGCAACCTCACCGCTGGAGAGATTGCCGGGCAGGTGCGCGTGCTGGCGCGGGAGCTCGCCATGCTCGACGCCCGCTTCAACATTGTTCTGATGGGCATGGGAGAGCCGCTTCACAACTACGACGCGACCATGAAGGCACTGCGCATCCTGGCCGACGAGCACGGCTTCTCGCTGTCGTCGCGGCGCATCACGCTCTCGACCGTCGGGGTGCTGCCGGCACTCGAGCGGCTGGCGACCGAGCCATTCATGCCCAACCTGGCCATCTCGCTCCACGCCACCACCGAGGAGCAGCGGGATCTGCTCGTGCCGATCAATCGGAAGTACGGGTTGAAGGAGTTGCTGGAGGCGTGCCGCCGCTTCCCGCTGAAGCGGCGCGAACGGATCACCTTCGAGTACGTGATGCTGCGCGACGTGAACGACACCCCGGAGGACGCTCGCCGGCTGGTCAAGCTGCTGAACGGGATCAAGGGGAAGGTCAACCTGCTCCCATTGAACGAGGCGCCGGGTATCCCCTTCGAACGCCCGTCCGACGATCGGGTCAACCAGTTCGCGCGCATTCTCGCGGAGCACGGTGTGACCGTCTCGGTGCGGCGCAGCCGGGGCCGCGACATCCGGGCCGCCTGTGGACAGCTCATCACCGAGTCCGCGACACGCCCCGCGCCGGGCGCGCGGCTCGCGAGCTTGATGGCGCCCACCCACTCCTAGCCGCTCAGCGCTCAGCTCGGGCAGGTCGTCGGCTGACCGTTCAGCCCTTCACTGTCGCGCTCGAAGCGCGCGGTGATCGTGCCTCCCGCATAGTTCACCCGCACGATGTAGAGGCTGTCGTAGTCGCCAAAGGTCCAGGCCGGCACCACGACGCCCCCGCCATACTTGTTCATGATGCTCTGCACCACTTTCTGCAGGTAGGCGTGCTCCCACGACACGAAGATGGTCGTGTCCGCCTTTCTCGAAAGGATGAGGAGGGACTCGAGCCCGGCGATGTCGTTATAGCCGTAGCCCGTGTTGACCGACAGGCCGAGCTGGATGGCCGTGGGCTCGATGGTGGCCAGCGGACGCACGTAGTAGAAACTACCCGCCGCATCGTTCATCTTCACCGAAGGGTTCGGCGCGTACAGGTAGCTCGGCCGTGCGAACTTCGCTTTCAGTACGGCGGGTAGCGCAAGTGCCCGATTCAAGCCCTGGCAGGTGAGCTGGCCGTAGCCGCCGGCCGGCTTCTCCCCGTGGCGGAAAAACACGATGGTCTGCTCCGCGCTGGCCGCGCGAGCGGCCGTGAGGATCAGCAGGGTGAGAACGATCGCTCTGAGTGGATTGCTCATGTTTCGCGCCTCGTAGCCGGGCGCGTCCGCTCGCGCCAGCACCGGAGTTGTCCGCAGCACGACCATTCCGCCGGACGTCACTGCGCCGGCCGTGGCCGTGAGCGGTGGGGGTTTATCTCGCTGTATGTCGCCCTGGCGGCGATGGAGGGCGTGCAAAGACAGGTCCGGCTTGCGCCCGAGCCAGTCGGCGAACATCTCCTGCAGGCTAGCGGATAGATCCAACCCGCTCACGGCACGGCCGGCCGCGTGCCCTACTTGATGGCGACGATCACCAGTTCCTGAGGCTTCCCACTGGTGTTTTGCGCCTGGTGGGGCTGGCCGCGGCCGATGAACACCGCATCGCCCCGCTTCCACGTCGTCGTGGTCTTACCGCCGACCTCGATCGACACCGTCGCGGGCGCCAGGGCAATCACTACCTGATCGTAGTCGTGCGTCGTCTTCGGTTCCTCCCTGAACGAGGCGTCTGCGGAAATCCGGAAGGCGTCGGCGCGAGGATTCTCCACGAGCCGCGTCAGGCTCGTGTTGGTGCGGGTCGCGGGCAGGGTCGCGGTTGGTGCTGCCGAGCCCTTCAGCTCGACCACGATCGCTTCGAGCGGCGCGCTGCCGGCGTTGGCGCCCATGTGCTTCTGCGTGCCGGACCACAGTGCCTGCCCGGCTTTGACCTCGACGGCCTGGCTCTTGCCATCGGCTTCGGTGAAGGTCATCTTTCCGTCCGTCAGCATCACCGTGATGTTGTCCGGATGTTCGTGCATTATTGTCTTCTCGCCGGTCGCGACGACGACGTGCAGCACGCGGACGCGTGCGTTGTCGATCACGACGTGGTAATTCTTCGGGTTGACCTTCGGGGGATCCTGCGCGAACGCCGCCGAGCCTGTCAGACAGAAACCCGCCGCGACGAGTGCCAGAGTTCTCATGTTCAATCTCCTGAGCGTGTGTCGACTTGCCGGGGCCACGAGGGGCCACTGCGACCGAGCGGCGCCATAGTGCGCCGGATGAGCTCAGGCGGTCAAGGGGGAAACGGCCGGAGGGGGCCGCCTTTCGATGTGAATCGACATTGGGGGGCGGCTCCTGGCTGCCGGCCTGCATCCTTCAGCCGGTCCCTCCGCGACGACGACACCGCGCAGCGACTCCCCGCCCTCCTCGATTCGCACCGCCACGCGCGCGTTGCGCGGCAGGCCCGGCGCAATTCGCACTTTCAGGTAGTTGTCGGTCACGACGAGGGAACCGTCCTCGAGCGTGAGCCCCGGACGGACGGTCCCGACCTGCGAGGCGCGGAACCGCGCGGCCAACCCCGTGCCAATCGCGCGCAGTGCGCGGCTGCGCTCGCGGACGACCACGCCGTCCACGCGCCCGCCCATGGCGGCCGCCGCCGTGCCGGGGCGCTCGGAGTAAGGGAAGACGTGCAGGTGCGTCAGCGGCGACCCGGGCAGGTATTCCAGATTCGTCCGGAAGTCGTCGTCTGTCTCGCCGGGAAACCCGGCAATCATGTCGGAGCCGATTGACGCGTTCGGCATCCGCTCGACGATACCGTCCACGAGCCGACGGTAGTAGTCGAGTGTGTACGGCCGCCGCATCGCGGCAAGGACGCGGTCGCTGGCGTGCTGGAGAGGAAGATGGAAGTGCGGCGCGAAGCGGCCGCCGCTCGATGCGAGGAGGTCCACCATCGCCTCGATGCAGTCCATCGGCTCGAGCGAGCTCACGCGGAAGACGACATCTGCGCGGCACCGATCAAGTTCCGCGAGCAACGTCAGCAGCGAAGTGCGTGGTTCCAGGTCACGTCCGTACGAGCCCAGGTGCACGCCTGTCAGCGCCACCTCCCGGAATCCGGACGCCGCCGCCTGCTCGACGGCGCGCACGACATCCCGAATCGGCAGGCTCCGTCCCGCCCCGCGCGTGGACGGGATGATGCAGTAGGCGCACCGCTCCTCGCACCCGGTCTGCACCCGCAGCGTGAAGGCCGTCCGCCCCGCGACCCCGGGCTCCATCAAACCGCACGGCCCCTCGCCGTCCCCGAAGCGCACCGACGTCGGGACGTCGGCCGTCTCGAACAGATCGCGCACGAGCGAGTCCTTCCGGTCGTTGCCGACAACGCGCATCACGTTGGGCAGCGCCGCGACCTCGTCACTGCAACGGGTCGCGTAGCACCCGGTCACGACGAGTCGTGCCCCGGGATTGTCGCGTGCGATCCGGCGGATGGCCTGGCGCGCGCCCTGATCCGCCGTCGCCGTCACGGAGCAGGTGTTGACGACGACGAGGTCGGCGTCGCTCGACGGTGCGTCCGATGCTCCGCGCGCGCGCAGGTCCTCCTCGATCCGCAACGAGTCGGCCTGGTTGACCCGGCAGCCGAACGTGACGATGGCGTACTTCATGGCACGTGGGCCGGCTGCGGACGAGGCGCTGCTAGCCCTGGGCGAGCTTCGCGGCGGCGGCTTCGACCTTCTCCGCGAGCCTGGCTTTGTACTGCGTCAGCCGCGTGGCGAGGGCCGGATCGGCAAGCGCCAGAATCTGGACCGCCAGCACGCCGGCATTCGTCGCGCCCGGCTTCCCGATCGACACGGTCGCCACCGGCACGCCCGGCGGCATCTGCACGGTTGACAGCAGCGCGTCGAGGCCCTTGAGCGCAGACGAGTCGATCGGCACGCCGATGACCGGCAGCGACGTATGCGCCGCGACGACTCCTGCGAGGTGCGCGGCCGCGCCGGCCCCGACGATGAAGACTTTGACGCCGCGACCGGGCGCTTCCCGCACCAGCCGCATCACCCGCTCGGGCGACCGGTGCGCGGAGGCCACCGTCATCTCGAACGGAATCTGCATCTCGCGCAGGATCTCTCCCGCCCCCTGCATGATGGGCGCATCCGAGTCGGACCCCATCAGAATCAACACCGTAATGTCTGCCATGTCCTGTCCCTCTGCTGCCGCCTCAATTTCCCGTCATCGCCTTGCGCCCGATATCGCGGCGGTACTGCATACCTTCGAATGAGATCTTCGACACACCATCGTACGCCTTTGCGATGGCGTCCTCATAGCGGGCGCCGCTGGCGACGACCGTGAGCACGCGGCCGCCGTTGGTCACGACGTCGCGCCCGTCCTTTGCCGTGCCGGCGTGGAACACGAGCAGTCCGGGCACGCCCGCGGCAGCGTCGAGCCCCTTGATTCGGGCCCCCTTCGCGACCGACCCCGGATACCCCGGCGCCGCGAGCACGACGCCGACGTGGGGCTCGGTCCTGAGCCGGAGCGACGCGGCGCCGATCGCGCCGTCTGCGGCGGCGGCCAGCACCGGAGCGAGCTCTCCCGAGATCATCGGAATCACCACCTGGGCCTCGGGGTCGCCAAAGCGGACGTTGAACTCGATCACCTTCGGGCCGTCGGCCGTGATCATCAGCCCCGCATACAGGAACCCGCGATACTCATGTCCTTCCGCGAGCAGGCCAGCGAGCACGGGCTCCACGATCTCCCGCATGACGCGGTCCTGCAGCGCCCCGTCCATCAGGGGACTCGGCGCGAACGCCCCCATCCCCCCCGTATTCGGCCCCTGGTCGTCGTCGAAAATCCGCTTGTGATCCTGCGCCGACATCAACGGCACGGCGCGACGGCCGTCGCAGATCGCGAAGAAGGACACTTCCGGGCCGGTCAGGCACTCCTCGAGTACGACGCGCGCGCCGGCGTCGCCGAACTGCCGATCCTCCATCGCGGCGCATATGGCGGCGGTGGCGGTCTCGGCGTCAGACGCGACCACGACCCCCTTGCCGGCCGCGAGTCCATCCGCCTTGACGACGACGGGTAGCCCCAGCTCTCGGGATGCGACGACGGCGTGGGCCGCGGCGGCCGTTTCGCACGTCCGGTAGCGCGCGGTCGGGATGTGGTGCCGATCCATGAAGGCCTTCGCGAACACCTTGCTGCACTCGAGCTGGGCCGCGGCGCGCGAGGGGCCGAAGATCCGACGGCCGCGGGCCTGGAACAGATCGACGATGCCGCGATCGAGCGGGAGCTCGGGCCCCACGACCGTCAGGTCGATGCGCTCCTGCTCGGCGAGCTTCACGAGGGCGGCCGGATCGCCGGGGTCCACGACGGCCGTGCGCGCCATGGCGGCAATGCCGGCGTTCCCCGGCGCGCAGATCACTTCCGCAACGCCCGACTCTGCACGGAGCTTCCAGACCAGGGCGTGCTCGCGCGCGCCGCTCCCGATTATCAGCACCTTCATGACCGACAAGCCTAACAGACAGCGGGAGTTATGGGATTGAAGCGGGATGAGACGAAGGGTGGGGCGGGCGCAGGTTTTTGTGAAGCTGAACTCAGCGATTAACTGTGATAGCCTAGCATATTCTGTCGGACTCTAAGGCCCCACAGAGCACCATGCCGCGTCCAATCCACCGGGATCCGGGGCGCCGGCTCGCTGTTCGCGCGGCCTCGAAGGGGGTGTTTTTCAAGCTTGGCTGAAGTCAAAGTTCAAGAAGGCGAATCGATCGAAAGCGCGCTTCGCCGCTTCAAGCGCAAGGTGCAGCAGGAAGATATCATCAAGGATATCAAGAAGCACTCCTTCTATCTGAAGCCCGGAGATCGGCGTCGGGCGAAGCAGGCGCTGGCGCGCAAGCGCTCACGCAAGAAGCTGCGTCGCGAGGTCGAATAGCGGCGGACAATATCCCGTCCGGTCGCGTGAAGCGGCCGGGCGGGTCCGATCGCCCCTCGAGCGGGTGGTTGGCGATCGCGTGAGAGGCAGGACCCATGGAGTTCCAGGACAGGTCGCTCAACTGCGTGGATTGCGGCGCGGAGTTCGTCTGGACGGCCGGAGAACAGCTTTTCTTCGCAGACAAGAACTTCAAGAACGAACCGAAGCGGTGCAAGTCGTGCAAGGCCAAACGCGCGTCCCGGCCGTCGGCGGCCGGCGGCATCGCCAGAGAGCGCGTCGAAACGACGACGAACTGCTCGGCCTGCGGCAAGGAAACCACGGTGCCGTTCCGGCCGACGCAGGGGCGCCCGGTCTTCTGCCGCGAATGCTTCCAGACCAGGAAGTTCACGGACGCCGGCGCGTAAGCCGCGCCGCCACCTCCGCCGTGTCTGCCACGCCGCACGGCGTGGCTTTTTTCGCTCCTGCCAGTGGATCCCGCATCTGCCGGCCCGCGTCTAACCTGTCTTAGCGCCGTCATCAAATCCTCAGAGCTCAATCGATGAAAATCCTGACATCCGTCGCGGCCGCAGCCCTCGGGCTGGCGGCTGCGGGCTGCGGTCGCGGAGGCGCAGGCGCCCCGGGCGGCGCTCCCTCATTTCCTCCGGCGACGGTTTCCGCCATCACCCTGCAGTCCAGGCCGGTCGAACGCGCCTCGGAGTTCATGGCGAGCCTGCGGTCCCTGCGCTCCTCGACGATTCAACCCGAGGTCGCCGGCTCGGTGACGCGCATCTTCGTCAAGTCGGGCGACCGGGTGCGCAGCGGAACGCCGATCGCCCAGATCGACCCGGACCGGCAGCAGGCGACGGTGCGGAGCACCGAGGCCAACCGCTCGGGGGTCGAGGCGGACGTGCAGTACTGGCGACAGCAGACCGCCCGCCTGGAGGCGCTGGTCGCCGCCGGCGCCATCAGCCGCCAGGAGTTCGAGCAGGCGCAGAACTCGCTCAAGACCGCGGAAGCCAAGCTCGCCACGGTCGACGCGCAGGTCAGCGAGGATCGGGTTCAGCTCCGCTATTACCGCGTCGTGTCACCGCAGGACGGCGTGGTCGGCGACATCGCCATCCGCCCGGGTGACCGCGTGAGCCCGGAAACGGTGATCACCACGGTGGACGAGAATTCCTCCATCGAGGCCTACATCCAGGTGCCGCTCGAGCGGGCGCCGGATCTGCGGCCCGGGCTGCCGGTGCAGCTCCTCGACGCCGAGGGCAAGGTCGCGGCGACCAACCCCGTGACGTTCGTGGCGCCGCGCGTCGATGCCACCACACAGTCGGTGCTCGTCAAGAGCCTCCTGAAGGATCTGCCGCCGAGCGTCCGGTCGCAGCAGTTCGCGCGCGCCAGGATCGTGTGGAGCACCGCTCCGGGCGTCACCGTGCCGGTCGTCGCGGTGTCGCGCATCAGCGGCCAGTACTTCTGTTTCGTGCTCGAGGCCCAGGGCGGAGGGTTCGTCGCGAAGCAGCGGCCCGTGCAGGTCGGCGAGGTGCTCGGCGACGACTACGTCGTCACCGGCGGGCTCAAGGCCGGCGACCGCGTGGTCACCTCCGGCATCCAGAAACTGGCTGACGGCGCGCCGGTCACAGTGCAGTAGATGTTCGTCGATACCTTCATCCGCCGGCCGATTCTCGCCTCGGTCTGTTCGCTCGTTCTGATTCTCGCCGGGGCCATCGCGATTCCGACGATGCCCGTCGCGCAGTATCCACCGCTGGCGCCGCCGCAGATTTCCGTCTCCACCTTCTACACCGGTGCCGACGCCCAGGCGGTCGAGACCGCGGTGACGACGCCGCTCGAGCAGGCGATCAACGGCGTCGAGGGCATGCTCTACATGACCTCGTCCAGCACC
>JANPJN010000620.1:0-5390 GCA_031425515.1 Acidobacteriota bacterium
AACGCGGTCTTCAGGTGGACGCGCGAGCAGCAGCCGGACGCGCGCTTCCTGTTCTGCCCGACGCCGTATTGCGGGCGGATGGCGGCGGCGGAGGTCGGCGGTGCGGGATACCTCGAGACGGTCGGGCGCGAGCTGGATGCAGCGATCGATGTGTTCTGGACGGGCCCCGACATCGTGTCGCGCGAGATATCAGTCGAGCATGTGCGCGGCGTGCGTGCGGTGCTCCGTCGCAGGCCGACGATCTGGGACAACCTCCACGCCAACGATTACGACGGCGCCCGGTGTTTCTGCGGTCCGTATGCGGGCCGGCCGCGGGAGCTGCTCGACGAGGTCGCCGGCCTGTTGAGCAATCCGAATGTCGAGCTGCCTTTGAACTACGTGCCGCTGCGGACGCTCGCGTGGTTCGTGGACGGGCAGCGTGCCTGGGACGAGCGCGACGCCTACCTGTCGGCGATGGAGGAGTGGCGCCCGTCGTTCGACACCATCAGGGGAGCGACTACTCTCGCCAATCTCGTACAGTTCGGCGACTGCTTCTACTTGCCCTGGTACGAAGGTGATGAAGGAGAAGCGTTGATCCGGAGTGCGGCGCGCCTCGTGGACACGGCAGCGCCGTCGGACGTTGCCGCGGAATATCTCGACCGATCGGGGCGGCTGCGCGCCTTCTGCGCCGCGGTCACGGAGCTGTGCGATCGGCCGCTGTTCCACGCGATCAATCGGCGCGTCTGGGCGCTCAGAGAGGAGCTCGATCTGATGGACCGGTTCGCAGGGCATGTGGGTCTGGGGCCGACGACGTCGGACTTCCATCTGCCGGGGACATACCGTGGTGGCATCGTGGCTCGCCTGCAGCGTCTGCTGGTGCAGATGCCGGATGGAACGTTCGAGGCGGCGGGCGATGCGAGCGCGTCCGGTGTGCCGGCAGATCGGATCCGCGCATGACGGACGTGGTCATCCGTCCTGCGCAGCCGGGAGACGAGGCCGGCGCCTATCACGTGTGCCTCAGGACCGGCGACCATGGCGCGGATGGCGCCGCGCTGTATGCGGACGATCCCGACGCGCTGGGGCGCATCTTCGTGGGGCCCTACCTCGCCTTCGAGCCGGAGCTCAGCCTGGTGCTCGAGGACCGCGAGGGGATTTGCGGGTATGCGCTCGGAGCCCTCGACTCACACGGTTTTTACGCCCGGTACGAGGCCGAGTGGCGTCCTGGCCTGTGCGCGCACTTCCCTGCACCCATCGGAGATCCCTCCACCTGGACGCCGGCGCAGCGGGTGTACCACAGCTATCACCACCCTGATTATTTCTGTCCCGAGCCGTATGCGGCCTACCCGTCACACCTGCATATCGACCTGCTTCCGCGCGCGCAGGGCAGGGGTCATGGGCGGGCGCTGCTCGAGCAGGTGATGGAGACGCTGCGGTGGCGCGGATCGCCAGGGGCGCATCTCGGCGTCAGCGTCATGAACCCGCGGGCGCGCGGGTTTTACGAGCGGCTGGGATTTCGCGAACTGGCGACGGCCGGCGTCGGCGCCGATCGGTGTGTCTACATGGGCATCAATCTGGTGCAGGGAGCGCGGCCTTGAGTCGGCGCGCCAGGGAATCGCCGCGCTGTGGCGGTGCCTGGCCGCCTGGCCTCCGACGTACCCGAGCGCGACCCTCGTGGTGCCGCGGCTTCCGGACCGGTCCGCACGGCAGGAATCCGCTGCGCCATCCGATCCGGGGCTGAACGCGATGTTCACATTTAGAATCAACGACTTACGCTAAAGATGAGTGTCCCCATGGAGCGCATGGAGCGCATGGAGTGCGTGGAGTGGCCGGTGTTTGGGGTGGAGGAAGAGGAGCGGCTGCTGCGGACGCTGCGGAGCGGCAAGTGGGGCCGTCTCGACGGCACGGAGGTCGAGGAGTTCGAGCAGCGCTTCGCCGCAGTGCACGGGTGCCGACACGGCATCGCCGTGGTCAACGGCACCGTCTCGCTGCGTCTGGCGCTGCTGGCTGCCGGCATCACCGCTGAAGCGGAAGTCATCGTCCCGGCCTACACGTTCGTCTCGACCGCGACGGCGGTGATCGAAGCCAACGCGGTGCCGGTCTTCGTGGACATCGACCTCGGCACGTTCAACATGGATCCCCACGCGGTGGCGGCCGCCATCACGCCGAGGACCAGGGCGATCATCCCCGTGCATTTCGCGGGGCAGCCCGCCGACATGGACGCGCTGATGGCGCTCGCGGCCGAGCACGATCTGCTCGTCCTCGAGGACGCCGCGCATGCACACGGCGCTCTGTGGCGCGACCGTCCCGCCGGGTCGCTCGGCCACATCGCCTCCTTCTCGTTCCAGTCGAGCAAGAACATGACGTCGGGCGAAGGCGGGATCCTCGTCACGAACGACGATCGGCTGGCGGAGACGTGCCGCTCGCTTCAGAACTGCGGCCGCGTGGCAGGCGGCGAGTGGTACGAGCACCACGTCGCGTCGGGTAACTACCGCCTCGGGGAATTCCAGGGCGCCATCCTGAACTGCCAGCTCGATCGGCTCGAGGCACAGACGGTCGTGCGCGACCGCAACGGCCGCCGGCTGGCAGCCCGTCTCGCGGAGCTGCCCGGACTCCATCCACAGGTGCGACCGGCGGCGTGCACCCGGCACAGCCACCACCTCTTCATGCTCCGGCTCGATGCCGGGGTCTTCGGCATGCAGAGGCCCGCGCTGCTGGACCAGCTACGGGCCGAGGGCGTGCCCTGCTCCGCGGGCTACGGCTACTCCCTCCCGTCGCAGCCGCTCTTCCGCAACAAGGCGTTCGGCCCGTATCTTCCGAACGCGGCCGCGCGGCTGGACTACTCGACGGTCAGTTGTCCGAACAGCGACCTGATCTGCCGCGAACAGGGGGTGTGGCTCGAGCAGCACCTCTTCCTGGGCCCTGAGTCGCGCATCGACGCGATCGCGTCAGCCTTCGAGCAGGCGCACCGGCGGTGAAAGGGTCCGACGCCATTGTCGGACGGCTCACGACATCGCTGACGCGCCTCAGCGAGAACACATATCTCTCGGCCATTCGCGCCGGCATGGTCGCGGTCGTCCCGTTGACCATCATCGGCGGCCTCTTCCTGATCGCCGCATACCTGCCCGTGCCCGGGTGGGACGTCCGCGTCGCACCCTGGCTCCCGCTCCTCCAGGTGCCCGTAACCGCGACGTTCGGCGTCCTCGCGTTGTTCGCCTGCCTGGCCGTGGCCTACGATCTCGGCCGGCGCCTCGGGCAGGAGGCGATCGTGAGTGCGTCGATGGCGGCGGTCGTGTTCCTCATGATCCAGATCGAGCCGGCGGGCTCGACCTTCCGCATGGAGGGGCTCGGATCCAAAGGGCTGTTCACGGCCATCGCGATTGCGCTCGTCACCGTCCGCACCCAGAAATTCTTCGCCGACCGGAACCTCGTCGTCCGGCTCCCCTCGAGCGTGCCCGCGGTCGTCTATCAGTCGTTCCTTTCGCTGACCCCGCTGTTCTTCCTCGTCACCTTTTTCTGGCTGATCCGGTTCGTACTCGGGTTCGACCTCGACGCGGCGATCCAGCAGGCCTTCAGCCCGCTCGTCTTCGCCCTCGACACGCTGCCCGGCATCCTCGCGTATGCGCTGCTCGTGACGTTGCTCTGGTCCATCGGGATCAATGGCGACAACGCGGTGGACGCGCTCGTCGCGCCGATCTTCCTCCAGTACCTGGCTGCGAACGTTGCCGCCACGGCGGCCGGCCAGCCGCTGCCTCACGTGACGGCGTACGGGTTCTTCACGACGTTCGTGAACGTCGGCGGCACCGGCGCGACGATTGCGCTGGCGCTCGTGCTGTGGCGCTCGCGGGACGAGGCCTACCGCAAGATCAGCCGGCTGTCGCTGCCCACGCAAATCTTCCAGATCAACGAGCCGATCTTCTTCGGTCTGCCGATCGTGATGAACCCCGTCTTCATGATGCCCTACGTCCTGAATGCGCTCATCCTCACATCGGGCAGCTACCTCCTGATGGAGTGGGGCGCGATCCACAAGCCGTTCGTGAATGTGGCCTGGACGACGCCGCCGATCATCGGCCACTATCTGGTGTCGGGCGGCGACTGGCGGGCTGCGGTGTGGGGATGCGCGTCGATCGCCATCGCGATGGTGGTGTACTTTCCCTTCGTGCGCGCGGCGGAGCGCCACCGTGCCAGTGCGACCGAGCGCGGTCCGGCAGGCGTGCCGCTACCGGACGGGACCGGCCCCGGCCCAACCGTGTCTCCCGATACCTCTGCCCCGTCTGCCGCCGAAGCGGGTACGGGCCGTTCTACACACGCCTGAGAAAGCTCTTCGAATGAAAATGCGGACAACTCGGACTCTCTGCGCGCTGGGCATCGCCCTCGCGTTCACTCTCGAAAGTCAGGCTCAGGGGCCTGTGGGCGCCGCCCCGGAGACGTATCGGCAGAAGTCGCGGGCGTTCTACTCCGCCGCCGAGTTCCAGCAGCGAACCGCCGGCCGGGTCCGGATCGAGCGCTCGCTCGACCCGGCGCGTCTGCTTACCCTCCAGCGATCGTTCGTCCAGCTTCCTTCCCGCGAGGTCACCGTCATCGAGGCCTCGCCTTCGGCAACCTGGGTCGGCACGACGACGGGCGCGATCCGGCTCGAGGGAGGCCGTCTGGAGTATTTCGCCGGCCTGCGCTGGCTGCCAGACGACCGGGTTACGGGGATTGGCGTCGAAGGCGATGCCGTCTGGATCGAGACGCCCGAAGGGTTCTCGCGAATCTGGTGGGAGCCGATGACGCTCGAGGCCAAGTCGGCCGCGTTCGTCGAGCGGATTCAGCAGCGACACAATCGGTGGGGCCTCACCGCCGACTCGCACCTGAAGACACCGGGCGATCTTGCGACTAACGAGATGGTCTCGACCGACAACGACGGCCTCTGGACCGCGATGTACGTCGCGGCCGAGAGCTTCCGGTACAAGGTTACCGGCGACGCCGGAGCGCGGGCGAACGCGAAGCGGGGGATGGACGCGATCGTCCGACTCGAAGCCATCACGGGAATCCCGGGATTTCCCGCGCGATCGTTCATCAAGGTCGGGCAGGACGCACAGCCCGCGGACGGCGAATGGTACGACACGCCCGACCGCCAGTGGCGCTGGAAAGGCGACACGAGTTCCGACGAGATCGTCGGACACTACTTCGTGTACCCGATCTACTTCGATCTCGTCGCCGACGAACGGGAAAAGCCTGTGCTCGCGGGGGTCATCGAGCGGATCACGACTCACATTCTCGACAACAAGTATCAGCTCGTCGGCCCGGGCAGCCGGCGCACGCGGTGGGGGTTCTGGGGTCCGGACGCCATCTGGGAGGACCCGGACGAGACGGGCCTGCGCGCGCTGCACATCCTGTCGCACCTGCGCGTCGCGCTGCACATGACGTCC
>JANPJN010000621.1:0-2437 GCA_031425515.1 Acidobacteriota bacterium
CTGGCCACGGGCGCGACGTCCTCCTGCGGGCCCACCCTCTGCTGCGCGACGGCATCATCGACGGCGGCATATTCGGGCGGTCACTCCTCCACGCAGGCGCGGAGGCGCGCCGGTGGCTGCGGTCCGGGAGCAAGCCGCTGCGTGTGGCCCCGGCGCTGTTTCTCGATGCCGCGCGCGCACGGCGGGGAATGCCGGGGTCGGACAGCAGACTGCACGTCGACGCCGGAGTCGGGCTGCGGGTCGCCCTTCCGGGTTCGGGTGTGGTCCGCATCGACTACGCGCGCGGGCTGCGCGACGGTTCCAGCGCGGTGTCGATTGGCTGGACGAGGTGAGCCGCGCGCCTAGCGGAGGACCGTGTAGGGATTGACCGGCGTGCCTTCCCACCAGCGCTTGGCGGCGGTCAGGCGGAAGACCGCGAAGTGCAGGTGTGGCGTCTCCTTCGGGGCGTTCCCTGACGTTCCCACGTAGCCGACAACCTGCCCCTTCTTTAGCCGCATCCCCTCCGTGATCCCGTCGGCGTATCGTTCGAGGTGCGCGTAGTAGTAGCAGAACTGCTCCGACGGGTCGAACTGGTAAATCGTGATGCCTCCGGCCTTGCTGTAGAACAGCCGCGCAATCGTGCCGTCTTCGACCGCCCGCACCGGAGTGTTCCTCGGCGCAATGATGTCGATGGCTTCGTGGACGCGCGTCCCGCTGCGCTTGTCGGCAAAGGACTCCACGAGCTGATCGGGGCGAATCCCCTCGACCGGAATCTCGAGGCGGCGGCCGTTCAGAGTCGCTGGCGCCGGAGGCACCGGCGTAGCGGTCGGATCGGCCCGTCGCTCGGCTGACCGCGGGCTCTCCTCGACCGGCCTGGCCGCGGCCGGGCCGATGACCGCCTCCTCGAGAATCCCCGAATCGATCGCCGCCAGCCCATCGTCTGCTCTGACGCTCGACGCGGGGGCGGCGCCACCTTGCTGGACGCCGCCATACCGCGTGAGGATGAAGGCAACGAGCACGGCCCCGACGATAAAGCCCGCGGCGGCGCCGAAGCCGAAGGCCCTCGCGCGTGGTTTGAAGTCTGCCTCGGCCACCGCTATTCCTTGAAGATGACGCGGGTGCCCGGCTTCACCATTGCGGCAAGACGAAGGGCATCCCAGTTCGTGAGCCGCACGCAGCCGTGCGATTCGGTACGACCGATGGTCTCCGGCACGGGCGTACCGTGCAGGCCGTAGTGCTCCTTCGAGATGTCAATCCACACCAGTCCGACGGGGTTGTTGGGGCCCGCCGGGATCTTCGCCTTCGCATGCGTGGGCTCGGCATCCCAGAAGAGGTCCGGGTTGTAGTGGAAGGCCGGATCGCGCTGCACGCCGTTGACCTTCCACTCACCGATGGGCAGCGGGTCGTGCTCGCTGCCCGTCGTGACCGGAGCATAGAACACCGTCTGACCCGAGGAATCGGTCACAGTCAGCGCGCGCTCGGTCTTGCTGACGCTGACGACGACGTCGGGCTTCGGGGCAGCGGGTGCTGACGGCTTCGCGGAGGCCGGAGCCGGAGGTGCGGCGGGTGATGGGGTCGGGACCGGGGCCGGGAGCAGCATCGGCTCGACGTTCGGCACCTGTATCTCTTCGTCGGCCGCGAAGGTCGCGCCGGGGTTGAGCTGCTGGAGCAGGGCCGGCGTGGCGTGGAAGCGCTCCGCGAGCGCCTCGAGAACTGACGCGTAGCCGAGCGCGGGCAGCTTCGCCTTCTCCATCATGTCTTCCGGCACCTCCGCGAACGGCCCCGCGGCATCCTCGGCGGTGATGCGGTAGCGAAGCACGGGCTCGACAGGGGCGGCCGCTGGGGCCCCGCCAGACGCGGCGAGCGCTTTGGCGGTGTTAACTCCGCCGCGCGCGTCGATCGGGCCAGGAGAGAAGCCCGCACGATCGAGCATCACCTGCTGGCGCAGCGTCTCGAGGTCGACGGCGCCCCGCGGCCTCTGCACAGCACGGGTGGCGGGCTGGCGTGCCTGGCGGGCAGCCGCGGGCGCCGGGGGAGTGGCTGCCGTCGCGGGCGCCGGGGCCTGCGCGAGGAGGAGCACGAGCGGGAACATCATGCGCTGACACTGAGCAAGATGCATACCGCGAGGGCTCAGTTCGTCGCCAGCGCTTGCAATTCCCCCTCGATCGCGGCGAGGGCCTGCTCGAGCATGCGACGATGCGCGTCGGCGCTGGCCCGGTTGAGGTCGTTCCGGAGTCTGGTTTTCGACAGTTCGAGGGCGTGTCGGCGATCGCGCCGCGCCAGGGCTTCGCTCGAGAGGGCGGGACGCGGGGCGGTCCGTCCCCGCGCGGCCTCCTCCTGCTGGAACTCCACCTGCTTCGATTCGAAACCGCGAGCCATCCGTCATTCTAGTACGACTCGCGGCTCGCGCACGGACCGCAGCCACCTATAATGAGACATCCATGCGCGTTGCCTGCCG
>JANPJN010000622.1:0-21790 GCA_031425515.1 Acidobacteriota bacterium
CACGTCGAGCTCCACGGCATCCTCGAGGAACTTGTCGATGAGGATGGGATGGCCCGGCGAGGCCGACACGGCGTTGACCATGTAGCGGTCGAGCGTCGCCATGTCGTACACGATCGCCATCGCCCGCCCGCCCAGCACGTATGACGGGCGCACGACCAGTGGGAACCCGATCTTTGCCGCGACATCCCGCGCCTCGTCCGGCGTCGTGGCGATTCCGCTTGGCGCCTGCGGGATCCCCAGATCCCAGAGCAGCTGGGCGAACCGTTCGCGATCTTCCGCCAGGTCGATCGAGTCGGGCGAGGTGCCGATGATCCGGATCCCCGCCGCCTGCAGCGACAGCGCCAGCTTCAGCGGCGTCTGCCCGCCGTACTGCACCACGCACGAGACCTCGCCTCCGGCCTCCCGCTCCCGCGCGATGATGGACGAGACGTCCTCGAACGTCAGCGGCTCGAAATACAACCGATCCACGGTGTCGTAGTCGGTCGACACCGTTTCCGGGTTGCAGTTGATCATGATCGTCTCGAAGCCCTCCTCGCGCAGCGCGAACGCCGCGTGGCAGCAGCAGTAGTCGAACTCCAGCCCCTGCCCGATCCGGTTTGGCCCGCTCCCGAGGATCACGACCTTCTGGCGCGGCGTCGGCGCCGACTCGCACTCGTCTTCGTACGTGCCGTACATGTAGGGGGTGAACGACTCGAACTCCGCCGCGCAGGTGTCGATCCGCTTGTAGGCCGACTTGATCCCATGCTCCAGGCGGGTGGCGGCGACCGCGGCCTGATCCACCCCGAGAATGCCGGCGAGCTCGTGGTCGCCGAACCCCGAGCGCTTGAGCGTCCGCAGCATGTCGCGCGACATCCCCCGCAGACCCACGAGGCCGGCCGACCGCTGCAGTTCCACGATTTGCGAGAACTGCACCAGGAACCAGCGGTCGATCTTCGTCAGCTCGTGCACTTCCTCGACCGTCCACCCGCGGTCGAGCGCACGAAACACCGCCCACATCCGGCGGTCGTTCGGCACGCTCAGTTGCCGCTGGAGCGCCCCTTCCTCTTCCTCGACCGTGAGCCCGGTCTCGGCCTTTGGCGTCTGGCCGAACAGCAGGCCGCTCGATCCGAGCTCGAGCGAATGGAACGCCTTCATGAAGGCTTCCTTGAACGTCCGGCCGATCGCCATCACCTCGCCGACCGACTTCATCTGCGTGGTCAGCGTCCGGTCAGCTCGCGGGAACTTCTCGAACGCCCACCGCGGGACCTTGACGACGACATAGTCGATCGTGGGCTCGAAGGAGGCCGGCGTCAGCCGGGTGATGTCGTTGGGGATCTCGTCGAGCGTATACCCGAGCGCCAGCTTCGCGGCAATCTTGGCAATCGGAAATCCGGTCGCCTTCGATGCCAGCGCCGAGGACCGCGACACGCGCGGGTTCATCTCGATGACGATGATTCGCCCATCGGCGGGATTGATGGCGAACTGGATGTTCGATCCGCCCGTTTCCACGCCGACCCGGCGGATGATCCGCCGGCCGAGGTCGCGCATGCGCTGGTATTCGCGGTCGGTGAGCGTCAGCGCCGGCGCCACGGTGATGCTGTCGCCGGTGTGCACCCCCATCGGGTCCACGTTCTCGATCGAGCAGATGACCACGAAGTTGTCCGCGCAGTCGCGCATTACTTCGAGCTCGTACTCCTTCCACCCGATCACCGACTCTTCGACGAGGATCTCGTGGACCGGGCTCATCTCGATGCCCCGGCTCGCCAGCTCGCGATACTCCTCGATGTTGTAGGCGATGCCGCCGCCGACGCCGCCGAGTGTGAACGAGGGCCGCAGGATGATCGGAAAGCCGATCGCATCGATCGCGGCCATCGCGTCTTCCATCGATCGCACGTAGCGGCTCTCGGGCATGTCGCACCCGATCTCGCGCATCGCGTCCCGGAACTTCAGCCGGTCCTCGGCGACCATGATCGCGTCGATCTGCGCGCCGATCAGCTCGACGCCGTACTTCTCCAGGGTGCCGTTGGCCGCCAGCGCCACCGCGAGATTGAGCGCCGTCTGGCCGCCGACGGTCGGCAGCACGGCGTCGGGGCGCTCGCGCTCGATGATCTTCGCCAGGAACTCCGCCGTCAGCGGCTCGACGTACGTGCGATCGGCAATCTCCGGGTCCGTCATGATCGTCGCCGGGTTGCTGTTGACGAGAATGACTTCGAGCCCTTCGTCTTTCAGCGCCTTGCAGGCCTGGGTCCCGGAGTAGTCGAACTCGCACCCCTGGCCGATGACGATCGGGCCGGAGCCGATGACGAGCACGCGCTTGATGTCGGTGCGTTTGGGCATGTTCAGATCGAGGCGCCGGACGTGGCGTGGTGGCAGTGGTCATGCGGCCGGCGCACGCTCAACCCCGTGCTTCCATCACGTCGAGAAATTGACGGAACAGGTAATCGGCGTCGTGCGGCCCCGGCGCCGCTTCCGGGTGGTACTGCACGCAGAAGACCGGCTTCGTCTCGTGCCGGAGCCCTTCGACGGTACCGTCGTACAGATTGATGTGCGTGACCTTCACGTCCGACGGCAGCGAGGCCGGGTCCACCGCGAACCCGTGATTCTGCGAGGTGATCTCGATCCGGCCGGTTTCGAGCTCCTTGACCGGATGATTCCCGCCCCGGTGGCCGAACTTCAGCTTGTAGGTGGACCCGCCGAGCGCCAGCGACAGCAACTGATGCCCCAGGCAGATGCCGAACACCGGAACATCCGCCTCGACGAGCTCGCGGGCGCTGTCCACCGCGTAGCCCAGCGCCGCGGGGTCACCGGGGCCGTTGCTGAGGAACACGCCGTCGGGGTTCGACGCCAGCAGTTCGGACGCCGGCGTCGTCGCCGGGTACACCCGGACGTCGCAGCCATACGCCGTGAACCGCCGCAGGATGTTCCACTTCATGCCGAAGTCGTAGGCCGCGATGCGCAGTGGACGCCCGGGCAGGCGTTCGGGCCGCGGCGTGAGCTCGTCGGGCGCAATGGGCCGCCAGTCGAACGCCGTCTCGCACGTCACGCCGCGCACCAGGTCGGACCCTTCCATCGCCGGCAGGGCCCGCGCCTTCTCGACGAGCGTGCGCGGATCGACGGTCCCGGTCGCGATCATGCCCCGCATCACGCCGGCCGACCGCAGCACGCGCGTCAGCGCCCGCGTGTCCACGTCGGCGATCGCCACGATGTTGTGGCGGACGAGATAGTCGCGCAGCGTGCTGTCCGACCGCCAGTTGCTCGCAATGGGCGACTCGTCGCGCACGACGAACCCGGCGACCTTCGGCACGCGCGACTCGCCATCCTCGGGCGAAATGCCGTAGTTGCCTATCTCGGGGCAGGTCATCGTGACGATCTGCCCGGAGTACGACGGATCGGTCAGGATTTCCTGGTAGCCGGTCATGCTGGTGTTGAAGACGACTTCTCCACCGGCTTCACCGGGGGCGCCGACGGCGTCCCCCTCGTACCACAGGCCGTTTTCGAGTGCGAGTGTTGCTTTCATGGTATCCGTTCGAGCGATCCCGTCACGCGGCTCTCCTCCCCGGCCGCCACCCGCGTGCTCGTGGTCCACGCGCGGTGCTCGGCAAGCTCCAGCCGGACGACGTGCGAGCCGATGGAGATGTCGGGAATGCGGGCCGGCGTCGTCCCCACGGCCCGCCCGTCGATCAGGATGCGTGCGCCGCGCGGCCGTGAATCCACGTACAACGCTCCGGCGAACGGCCCGCTGACCGTGCTCCGTGCCGGCTCCCGGTCGTCGGCGGCAGGCGGCGCCGTGCGGCCCCGCGCGGCCGGCGCAGCGGCTGGGGCACGCCTGAGGCGCAGCGACACGGTCTGCGACGGCTTCTCCTCAGTCAGTGTGACAGTGTCGCGCTCGACGACGAAGCCCGGCGCGACGACGCGCAGGCTGTAGGTCTTGAGTCGGAGGCGATCCAGCGTCAGCGGAGTCCGCCCGCGCCAGCGCCCGTCGACCGTCACCGCCGCGCGCGACGGCGTGGAGCTCACGACCAGCCGGCCACCCGTCGCCGACGCAACCGGCCGTGCGGCGGCGGGACTTCCCGTGCCGTCGCCGGCGCCAGCGTTCGCGTTACGCCCGGCCGCACCGCGCGGAGACGGCTCGCCCGATCGCGACGGCTCCCCGGATGGCGACGGCTCGTCGGCCGGAATCGCGGGGGGCGCCGCGACGGCCTGCTCGCTGTAGGCCTGGCCGGCCTTCGGGACGGGCGCCCCAGTGGCGGGCTGGCGCGGGGCATTCGCGGCAGGCGCGGAGGCCGCGGGCGATGTCGGAGCGGCGGCTGGCACGGGAGTCCGGCCGCCGGTCCAGTACCCCGCGGCAAACCCCACCAGGAGACCCAGAATGAGCGTGAGGGCAATCGGCAGCACGGCTGGCCGCGGCCGCTCGACGTCGGCGGCATACGAGGCGCCCTGATGCGCGGCCTCGCGTGTGTCCTCCACGACGGCGGCATCGAGCCGCTGCCCGAAGCGGCTGCGCTCCGCCGAGGGCTCGCCTGAGACGCGGGACGGCGCCGGTTCCGGCGCGGCCGCCTCCTGCTCGTCGTCGAACAGGCTGCGTTCCCGGTCGGAGCGACTGATCGTGTCGCGCGTCAGCGCGACATAGGCCGCGTCTTCGTCACGTTCGGTGGCGATGTCGTCGATGTCGCCGATCTCAGTGGGGCCGTCGTAGACCCCTGCTCCCGCCGCCAGCGGCAGGTCGAGATCGCGGTCGAAATCCGCTTCCGGATCACCAACGTCCGCCTCATCCTCCGGCAGGGCGCGATCCTCATCGTCGTGGCCGCCCTCGGGCGACGGGGCGGCCGGCGGGGGCACTACGGCGGGCGCCGCAGCGGCTGCCCCTGTGGCGCTGACCGCCGCAACCGCCTCGCTCACGCGGCCCCCACGAGCCGCTGCCTCGAGCGCCGACGCAAACGCCAGGGCGGTGGCGTAGCGTCGCGCCGGGTCGTCGTCCATGGCGCGCGCGAGCACCGCGCGCATGCCCGCGCCGAACTCGAGCAGATGGCCGCCCGCGAGCGGCCCCATCTGATCACCAGTGCCCGACGGCCGGCGCCCCGTCAGGAGCTCGTAGGTGATCGCCGCCAGCGAGAAGACGTCAGCCGGCGTGCTCCACTCGCCGCCGGCGATGCGCTCCGGCGCGCTGTACGGCCGGCGCACGGGCGCCCGGAGGCCCACACGTTCGAGAGCTTCGACGACCCCGAACCCGCTGGCGCGCGATTCCTCAGGCGTGACGAAGATGTCGCGCAGGTGCAGCGCACCATGGCCGATGCCGGCCGTGCGCGCGAAGTCGATGGCCCCGGCCAGCTGCGTCAGGAACGGCAGCGTCGTGTCGAGCGCGGCGGGCGCGTAGTGCCGGATGGCGGCGTCGAGCGATTCCGCGGCGACGTATTCCTCCGCGCGATAGGCCACCGTGCCCTCGACGCCCGCGGCGATGGGCTCGACGATGGACGGGTGGAAGAGACCGGCGTCGGAGGCACGGGCGAGCTCACGGGCGAGCGCCTGCGACTGCTCGGGCGTGATGTCGAGCCGGAACACCTTGACGGCGACCAGCCGATCGCGCGTCGGCTCATAGGTCCGGAAGACCGGCCCCAGCGCGCCAATGCCGATCTGATGCAGGACCCGGAAAGGGCCGAACGAAGGGGGTGGAGCGAATGCGACCGGGTCGTCTATGGCCATTCCGGAGGGACGAAAAAATGTAACACATATTGACTCGTCCTTGACATGGTTCAGAAGGCTCTGAGAGAGTACGGCCGGTGTCAGTCGAGCCAGTCAGCCCCGAAACTTCCGAAGCGGCTCCGTCCACAGGAGCGCCCGGCGCGGCGTCCCCTGTGGGCCTCGACGTGCGCGACCTCAACTGGATCCGCCCCCTCGTCGGGGATTATGCCTTCGACTTCGAGAAGGTCGCGCCGCTCTATGCGGGCAACCCCGCACTCCCGGCCGCGTGGGGCGACGCCATCGCCCGCCGCCACGCGAGCGGCGCCAGCACGGTGGCGATCGCCCCGGTCCTCGCCGCCCAGCAGGAACGGCGCGCCGCTCCCCCGGCCGCGCGGGAGGCTGCGGCGCGGCTGGCTGACGCGAAGACCGTCGCCGTGGTCACGGGTCAGCAGGCCGGTGCCTTTGGCGGGCCGCTCTTCACGCTCCTGAAGGCCATCACGGCCATCCAGCTCGCACGCCGCGTGTCGGCCGAGCACGGCACGCCGGCCGTGGCGGTGTTCTGGGTGGACGCGGAGGATCATGACTGGGAAGAGGTGCGCGCCTGCACCATTCTCGACGCCGACTTCCAGCCCAGGACGGTGACGCTCGGCGATCCGGACGGGGCCGGGGAACTGCCGGTGGCGGCGCTGACGCTCGACGGACGGATCGACGAGAGCGTGGCGCTGCTCGCCGCCTCGTTGCCCCCGACCGACTTCACGGCCTCGGTCGTCGCATCGCTGCGTGCCGCGTATCGTCCTGGCACGGGGATGGCCACTGCCTTCGCCGGATGGATCGAAGCGCTGCTGGGCGCGTACGGCCTCGTGGTCTTCGAGTCGTCCGACCAGGCAGCGAAGGCGCTCGCACGCCCCGTGTTCCTCCGCGAGTTGCGCAATCCGGGACGCACCTCCGCGCTCGCCGTTGAGGCCGGTGAACAGCTCGAGGCTCGGGGACACCATCCGCAGGTCATGCCGCAGCCCGACAGCCTGGCGCTGTTTCACCTGAATGGCGTCCGCCGCGCCATCAAACGGCAGGGGAATCAGTTCCTCATCGGCGACACCGAGGTGACCGCGCAGGCGCTGCTCGGTGAGGCGGAGAACGCGCCCTCGCGTTTCAGCCCCAACGTCCTGCTGCGTCCGATTGTGCAGGACACGCTCTTTCCGACGATCTGTTACGTCGCCGGACCGAGCGAGCTCGCGTACCTCGGGCAGCTCGGCGGCGTGTACGCCCACTTCGGCCTCCCGATGCCGCTCATGTTTCCCCGCGGCAGCGCCACCCTCATCGACTCCCCCACCGCGCGGTTTCTCGACCGCTACGATTTTCCGCTCTCCGACCTGCGGCCGCAGGACGAGTCCGCGTTGAACCGGTTGCTGGAATCGCTGCTGCCGCCCGAAGTGGAGCAGTCGCTGAAGGACGCGGAGGAGGCGATCCGCGCCGCGCTGCAGCGCGTGATCGACGCGATGCCGGCTCTCGACCCGACGCTTGCCGGAGCCGCCCGGACGACGGTGACGAAGATGGAGCACGATCTGCGCGCGCTGCACGGCAAGGCCATCCACGCCGCGAAGCGCCGCGACGACACGCTCCGGCGTCAGTTCAGCCGCGCCCAGTCACAGATCTTCCCGATGGGCCACCCGCAGGAGCGGACACTCGGCGTGGTGTTCTTCCTGAACCGCTACGGCCCGGCGCTCGTCGATCGGCTCCTCGAAGAGTTGCCACTCGAGATGGGCCGTCACTGGCTCGTCACCATCTAAGCCACCGCCCGCTGATCACGCAAAACACGGATTACCACGGACGAGCACGGATAGACACGGAGTCGTCCCTCTGTCGGGGCCGCCTGCGCGCTACGCGCGTCGAATGGGCCGGAGATCGCACGAGCGAACACCGGGTGTTCGGCTCGTCGGTCTCCGGCCCACTCCACGCCGGCGAAGCCGGCGGGCGGCTCCGTATCCGGTTAGCGCGCCCCTCAGCGAGTCAACATCCGCAGTTGTCCGGACTGAGTCCCTTTCCGGGTCCGTGCTCGTCCGTGTTCGTCCGTGCCGGATCCGTGTCCCTCCGGATCGCTCACTATCAATCCGCGTCGTTGGGCCTTTAGAGCGCCGCGCTCGCGGCGTCCAGCGCCGCGTCGGCGGTGGTGAGGCGTGCCCCGGCGGCGTCGCGCCAGGCTGCGTCCGCGGCCAGGATTTCGCGCGACTCCGTCACCGCGCGGGCGATCTCCGACGCGGCCGGCCCCCCGTGCGTCGTCCGCACCTCCACGAAGTGCCGCGCGCTGAGGAGGTGCGCGAGCGCGGCCTCGTCGTACGCAATCGCGCGCCCGAGCGCCTCGGTGCTGACGTCACGCAACACGGAGGCGCGCGTGTCCGCTGGCCGGCGACAACACTCCGCGACGAAGCGGACAGCCATGGCATGGCTGCTCGTGAAGGGCACACCGTGCTCGCGCGCGAGCGTGTCGGCCAGTTCCGTGACGGTGATCCAGCCCTGCTCGGCGCGCTCGGCGAGCCGCTCCCGATTGAACGTCGCCGTTCCCATCGCCGCCGTGACGAGACGCAGCGCGCGGCTGGCGTCCCTGAACATCGAGGCGACCAGCGGCTGCAAATCGTCCTCCGTATCCACGATGTCACCGAACGGCGTGTTGTGCACGCTGAGGACGATGGCGCCGGCCTGGCCGAGGGCTTTGCTGGCGATGGCCCGCGCATGCTCCAGGGCGACGGGGTTGCGCTTCTGCGGCATGATGCTGCTGCCCTGCACGAACCCGTCGCTGAGCCGGAGGTAGCCGAACTCGCTCGTGCACCAGAGCAGCAGATCCTGGAGCACGCGCCCGAGCCCAGCCAGCAGCACGCTCGCCGCCGAGACGCTCTCGAGCAGGTAATCCACCGTGGCGATGCTGCCGTAGGTGTTGCCGGTCGGCCCGTCGAACCCGAGCAGCGCGGTCGTGCGATCGCGATCGATCGGAAACCCCGTCCCGGTGATGGCGCACGCACCCAGCGGATTGCGGTTCGTGCTCATGTACGCGGCCCGCAGACGCACCGTGTCGCGCTCGAGCTGTTCGATCACCGCCATCAGGTAGTGAGCGATCGTAGACGGCTGCGCGGGCTGAGTGTGGGTGTGCGCCGCAAAGACCGCGTCGCCGTGCGTGGCGGCCAGATCCAGCAGCACGCTCCGCAGCCGCACGGCGCCGTCCACGAGCGCCAGGATCATCTGCCGCTGCTGCATCCGGTACATCGTCATGTCGATGTCGTTGCGCGACCGGGCCGTATGGAGCCGCCCGGCCGACTCCACGCCGCAGGCCTGCGCGATCATCCGCTCCACGAAGAAGAAGAGGTCTTCACAGGTGCCGTCGTACTGCGCCTCGAGCACAGAGGCCCGGGGCACGGCGTCGAGCGCACGTCGGACCACATGCGCGTCGCCGGCAGGCACGATCCCCTGGCCGGTGAGCATGACGAGATGCGCGTAGTGGATGCGCATCAGCGGCGAGAGAAACTGGGCCTTGGCGTCCTCGAAATTGTCGTTGAGGACGCAGCTGACGTACTCGGCGTCGAACCGCATGCGATGGTCTACTTCTTTCCGGGAATAAGGCGGACGCTTACTTCCTGCCGAGACTGAGGAGATTGGCCAGCAGCCGGTATGCGCCGTCGGTGCCGGCCGGAAGCTGCCGCCACAGGACGAGGCCCGTGTAGAGCCAGCGGCCCTTGCCGTGCCGTGCTTCGACGAGGGCGCCGGTCTTCGCCCCGGCATTGTTCGGAAAAGGATCCGTCACCCGCAGCAGATCCACGTAGCGGGGATCACGCTCCCCGAGGAAATAGGTCCCGCGCTCCTGCACCCAGCCCTGCCAGGCTTCCGGGCCGAGCCGGTTCGGCACGTTGAACACCGCATGATCAGGCACCAGGATCTCGACGGGCGCCTGCTCGTCGGTGATGCGATCCATGCCGGTCTTGACGGGATAGGGGCCGTACTGCGCCTGGTTGAACTCCTGCTTGTTGTACTGCACGATCACGGTGCCGCCCTGCTCGGCATACTTGAGGAGCCGGTTGTTGTTGGCGCGCAGGTCCGCGCGGCGCTCGTAGGCGCGCACGCCGGTGACGATCACGTGGTACTGCGAGAGGTCGCCGGAGGCGAGCTCTGCCGGCTCGATGAGCCGGACGTCGGCCCCGAGCTGACGGATGGCTGCAGGGACGGCGTCCCCCACCCCCATCACGTAGCCCACCCGCAGGCCAGGCGCGATCCGGACGTCGATCACTTTCACTCGGGTGACCGCCGGCTCCACGACGTGCCGGCGATGGATGTGGGGGTACTCGACGACGTGCGATCCGCTCGAGGACGCGAGACCGGGGCCCGCGGTCACTTCCGCGGCGACGGCGTACTCGCCCACCTTCACGAACGGCGGAGGAGAGAGCGTGAACTTCACCGTGAGGTCCTCGTTCTCGCGCTCGAACGTCACGGCGGCGGAGGCGGGCGTCACCCGCCATCCGTCCGGCGCCCGCAGCGACGCCATGGCCGCCACCGGCCCCTTCTGATTGTTGCTGACCGTCACCTCCACCGTGCGCGTCTGCGCAGACGACCCGAGCACCCGCCGCGCCCCGGGCAGGCGCACGTCGTCGAGCAGCATGGCGGCGGTCCGCCGCGGCCCTCCGGCCGTGGCGGGAATCACGGCGATATCGGGAGAGACCCGCACGTCGAACGGCGGGGCCACCTGCAACTCCATGCGCTTCTCGCCGGCGAACAGATCGCTGTAGCGATACTCGACCGTGCGATCGATCGCGACCGTAGCCCCGGCGATCGACACGAGCAGCGAGACCCGAAACGGGCTCGGACGAAACGGCACGCCGAACGGCACGCCGGCCTCGAAGTCGTAGCGGGCGGCGTCGGCGCGCGGCGTCCAGTACGGGGTGGACACGGGGGCCGATCCCACCCGCAGATCCAGGGCGCAGGTCAGCGCGGACATCGACGGGACGGCGCCCTGACAGGCCGTCGGCTCCCCGTCGAAACCGGCCACCCGAACGCTGCGCACTGCGACGTCGTCCGCCCCGCTGTTCCCGGCGAGGATCGAAAGTTTCAGAGGTTGCCCCGGGACCACCACGCCGTCGTCGGCCAGCGCCTCGACGCGGATGCCGTGCGTGAGGACCAGGGCGTCCTGGAACTGGCGTTCCTTGCGGGCCAGGCGGACGTCGATCTCGTAGCGTGCGGCGTCGGCCAGACCCATCGCCGCGAGGCCGGGCCGGAGCTCCCGCACGGCGGCCAGACCGGCCACGAGCGGACCTGCCGCCGCGCCTGTCCCCCCCGCGTCGAGGGCCTGCGAGGCCATCTCCACACTCGTCGCGACGGTCTGGAGCGCCGAGACCAGAGCGGGGGCGGGCTGATCGCCGGCAAACGCCGCGAGGCCTCGAATCGACGTGTCGATGCCCTCGAACATGTCCCTGGGCGCCACGGCCTGTTCGCCGATCGTCGTGTCCCGCAGCCGGTAGATGCGCGTGAAGGAGCCGCCGGGGAGCAGCAGGAGCTGGGACGTGCCCTGGCACTTGTGCATGCTGCGGGCCTCGAGGCCGAGCTCGTCGTAGGTGCGGCCGAGCACCGGGTCGAACTCCGCCCCGTTGATGCGGAGCAGATCGCGCGCGGGGGGGATGGCCGGCTGGCCCGGCGCCACGAACCCCTCGGTGCAGAACAGGCGCCTCGCCTGCCAGGGGCGCAACCCTTCGCGCACCTGGTCGGGATACCGGGCCGGGTCCGCCGCGGCACGGAACGCTTCGATCGTCAGGCGCGTGGAGGCTTGATGGTGCTGGCCGCCCCCCTGCCCGCCGCAGACGAATCCAGCGATGACGTCCGGGCGGACCGCACGGATGTGCCGCACGAAGTCGCCCAGGATCTCGTCGTGCCCCCACTTGTCGAGGCTCTCCTCCAGGCCGAAGGAGAACCCGAAGTCGACGGCGCGCGTGAAATACTGCTCGGCCCCATCGAACCGGTGGACGGCCATGAGCTCTTCGGTGCGGAGCACGCCGAGCGCCTGGAAGATCTCGGGGCCGATTTCGTTCTGGCCGCCATCCCCGCGGGTCGCCGTCACGAGGGCCGTGCGCATCCCGCGGCCGTGGCTCATCATCGCGAGCAGCGCGTTGTCCTCGTCGTCGGGATGCGCGGTGGTCTGCATGAAGGCCCCCACCGACTTGAGCTGGCGCAGCGCGAGTCGGAGGGCGGCGTCGCCGGGGAGCTCCCCGACGGGCCGGACCCGTAGCTGCGCGGGCAGCGAGGCGGTGAGCAGCAGGAGGCCGATGGCGAGCGCGGCGATGCGGGAGGGTCGCATAAACATTCCGAAGCCGAGGGGTGAAGACGATACGGGCCCGGGTATGCCCCCGAGCCCGCCAAAACGAGGGCGGTGGCCTAGAAGGACACTTTGACGCCGAGTTGCATCTGCCGCTGGTCGTAGCCGGCCGTGCGGGGGAACGCCGACGGAAGTGCTGCCGCCGGCACGCCGGCCGCATCCGTCGCGATGACGCGGTTCACGGCCGACACGTTCACGACGTTCAGGATGTTCTTGGCCTCGAAGAACAGTTCCCCCCGCCAGCTGCCGCGAATGGGCACGAAGCGCGAGTAGCGCAGGTCGAGGTTCGTGACTCTGCCGAGCCGGCCCGAGTTGCGCTCGATGCCCACCGGGCGGTCGTTGAGCACGCCGTCGCGATTCAGGTCCACGTTCGATCGGATGTTGAACGGCAGCCCGCTGTTCGCCTGCAGGATGATCCCGAGCTGATTGTTGTTGAGGATCATCGCGCCGAGCCCGTCGCCCGCGACCTGCGGCGCGACGACCGCCGAGAGCGACAGCGTGTGCGCCTGGTTGAACGGCGTGACGCCGGTGTCGCGGTCCAGACTGGTCGGATCGGACACGCGGTCGTCGCCGCTGCCGACCACGAAGGTGCCGGTGAGGGGGGCATTGTCCTCGCCCCGGGCCAGCGTGTAGGTGGCCTGCGTCATCCAGCCGTGCGTCATGCGCTTGGTCAGCGTGGCGGTGAAGGCATTGTAGGAGGACTCCGCGATCGACTGGAACACATTGATGTGGTCGAACGTGGTGTTGGTGCGCACCGCGGCGAACACCGGCCGGCCGTCGGCGAGCGTCGTGCCCGACGGAATCATGTTGATGTCCATCAAGACGGGGAGGTTCCGGCCCGTCGAGTTGACGTAGCCGACCGTCACCGCGAGATCGTTGCTGAGCGCGCGCTCGAGCTGCACGTTGCTCAACCAGGCGGACTGCGTCTTGAAGTCGGCGTCCACCGCGCTGATGCTCTGCCTCGGGAGCACGAAGCCGGGAGGCGGCGTCGCGAGACTCGCGGGAAAGGCGGGCGCGCCGGCGGCGGTCGACAGCACCGGGCCGACGTTGTAGCTCTTGGGATCGCCGTTGTTCAGGATGGCGTTGTCGTAGAAGTCGAGGAGCGGCGGCTCGTACATGAGCCCCACGGAGGCTCGCAGGACCGTGCGGGCGCGCTCGTCGATCGCCCAGGCGAGCCCGGCGCGCGGGCCGATGTTGTTCTTGTCGATGGTGAAGGACTGCGTATACGGGTTCGCGGCAAACTGGCGCGCGGCAGGCACGTCGAACACGTCGTAGCGGAGGCCGTAGAGCAGCTTCACCCGCGGCGCGATCTGCCAGTCGTCCTGGATGAAGGCGCCGTAGAAGGCCGAGTCGTAGCTCGCCGTGACGTCGCCGAGCTGCTGCTGGAAGTTGGAGTAGGCGCGCGGGTTGGCGCCGCTCTTCGCCGCCAGGTAGTCGGCCACCGTCGCGAAGTTGTAGAGGAACAACTCGCCGCGCACGCGGCGATCGGCGATCCACTGCGCGTCAAGGCCGGTCTTGAACGCGTGCTTGCCGACAATCCAGCTGACGTTGTCGATCACCTGGCTGATGCCCTGATTGAAGTCGAAGCCGACCGAGTTGCCATCGCCGACCCGTGCGCCCCCGAAGCTCGCCCGCCCGGCGACCGTGATGGCCGGCCCCTCCGCCGACATGCCCTGCGAGCGGAACTGGTGGCGTCGCGCGTACTGCACCCGCAGCTCGTTCAGCAGGCTGCCGCCGATCGTCGAGACGAGCTGCGCGGAGGTCGAGTCCATGCGGTCGTTGAAATCGGTGGCGCGGTCGGTCGTCGTGAGCCCGGCGCCGACATTCGCCGTCGACAGATTCTTGAAGCCGAAGTAGCGGACCGACAGCAGGCTGCCCTGCGAGAGCTGGTAATCGCTCTTGCCGAAGCCGAAGTTCACCTTCTGGTGCGCCGGAATCACGCCGCTGCCGGGGAGCGTGATGCCCAGCGCCTGCGCGTCGGCCGGCGCGACGGTGATGACCTGGCCGCCCGTGATGAGACTGCGATCGACGTACTCGTACGCCCCGAAGTAGTGCCACCGGTCCTGCCTGATCGGGCCGCCCAGCGTGGCCGTGATGTCGTTGGCCTCCGTATCGGGCTTGCGTGCGGTGGCCGCAAGGAAGAACGGGCGCGACGACATCGCGTTGCGCTTGAAGCGGAAGCTCGCCGAGCCGCGCAGACTGTTGGTGCCCGACTGCGTGATGGCGTTGTAGACCATGCCGGTCGTCTGGCCGAACTCGGGCGCGAACCCGTTGGTGATGACCTTGACCTCGCGGACGAGCACCTCCGAGATCGGCAGCAGGCGAAGCCCGGCGCGGTCCTTCTCGGTGTTCGTGTTGCCGTCGATCTGATAGTTCGTATGCATCTGCGATCCGTTGGCGTTGATGCGCGGCACGCCGAACTCGTTGTTCTCGTAGCCGGTCACGTTCGCCTGGAGGAATGCGAAATTGTACGGATTGCGCGACACCAGCGGCAGGTTCCGGATCTCCGTTTCGCCGATCGTGCGCCCCAGATCGATCTTGCCGGGCTCGGCAATCGGCGCCTCGCGGGTGACGGTCACCGTTTCCGTCATGCTGCCGACGCTCAGCGTAATGTTGATGATGGCGGACTGACCGGCCGAGATCGTCAGCCCCTGCTGCTCGAATTTTTTGAAGCCCTGGAGCTCGGCCGACACCCGGTAGCGCCCCAGCGCGAGCAGCGGCGCACGGTAGACGCCCTCGCCGTTCGACACGACCACGCGGGTGTCGCCGGTATCGAGGTTCGCCACGGTGACACTGACGCCGGGAAGCGCGGCGCCCGAGTCGTCTGCGATGGCGCCCTCGATGGTGCCGTTGATGGCCTGGGACTGCGCGGAGACGCCCGCCGCCCCGGAGAACACGAGCGCGAGCGTGAGCAGCATCCGAAAGACGCGAAACATCCAGCCAACCTCCCGGGCGCCGCCGCACGCGGCGCGCCTGTGACGACCCTGTAAAATGAGCGGCATCCTGCAGTATACAATGCGGATACAGCCCGCGACCTTAGACGCCGAGCCGGGGCGGAACGATCCGCATCCCGGGCCCCGTTGCGACCGATACCCTGGTGGGCCGGCGGCCGGCCCGCGGAGTCCCTTTTGACGACACCACAGGTCCCAGCGGGAAAAGCGGGCGCCAGACCACCCGTCGGCAAGCGCCGGAGCGCTCGCCGGCGCGGCTGGAAGTTCTACGTCGCGATCGGCATCGGCGTCCCCGTCCTCCTCGTGGCGGCCCTGACCACCTATTTCTACCGGAGCTTCTCGCAGCAGATCGACGCCCGGCTCCGCGGTGAAACCGAACGGACCGACCCGCGGATTTTTGCCCGCCCCTTCGAGATGCGGCGCGCCCAGGCGTTCACCCCCACACAACTCGTGGAACGCCTGAACGACCTCGGCTACTCCAACCGCGCGAGACCCGAGCAGCCCGGCGAGTTCACCGTCGGGCGCGACGCCGTGCTCATCATGCCGCGCGACGGTGACCGCAAGGGGCAGCTGCTGCGCGTGGTATTCGCCGCGCGCAGGGGCAAGGCCGCCGAGCCCGCCACCATCGACCGGATCGAGCTGCTGGGCACGAAGAAGACCCTCGAGCGGCTGACACTGGCCCCGCCGCTCATCACCGCGCTCATCGCCGAGGGGCGCCAGAAGCGACGCGACATGCCGCTCACCGCCATTCCACCGCGGATGGTGCAAGCGGTCCTGGCCATCGAGGACCGCCGCTTCTACGACCATCCGGGCATCGATCCCATCGGCATCGCCGGCGCCGTGCTGGGTAATCTCTTCGGCGACAAGAAGTATCTGCGGGGCGGCAGCACGGTCACCCAGCAACTGGTCAAGAACACCTTCCTCACGCCCGAGAAGACCGCGGCGCGCAAGGTGTCCGAGTGGTTCATGTCGGTGGCGCTCGAACGACGGCTGACCAAGGAACAGATCCTCACGCTCTACCTGAACGACGTCGCCCTCGGACAGCGCGGATCCTTCGCCATCCACGGCGTGCCCGAAGCCGCGCGGCTCTTCTTCTCGAAGGATGTCGCGAACGTCACGCTGAGCGAGGCGGCGACGATTGCCGGCGTCATCCAGTCCCCCTCGCGGCTCTCGCCGTTCAACAATCCCGAACGCGCGCGGGATCGCCGCAACGTGGTCCTCCAGGCGATGGCCGATGCGGGCTACGTCAGCGCCGACGCCGCCACGCGCGCCGCCCGGGAACCGCTCCAGATGGCGCCACGCGCCCTCGACGCCGAGGCGCCCTATTTCATCGACTACATCAGCCAGGAACTGCAGGAGAAGTACAAGGCCTCGGCCGGCGGCGCCATCGACGTCTACACCACGCTCGACCTGCACATGCAGCGCATCGCCCAGGATGCCGTGCGTGAAGGGCTGGTCCGCGTGGACGAGATCCTCGCCCGGCGGAAACGCCAGCGCGCCCAGGCGGCGCTCATCGCCATCGACCCGCGCAGCGGCGAAGTCCTGGCGCTCATCGGCGGGCGCTCCTACAACCAGTCGCAGTTCAACCGCGTCCTCTCGGCGAGCCGCCAGCCGGGCTCGGTCTTCAAGCCTTTCGTTTATCTGGCGGCGTTCGAGAAGGCCTACGCGGACGGCCGCACCGACGTCACCCCGGCCACGCTCGTGATGGACGAGCCCACCTCTTTCATCGCCAACGACAAGCCCTGGACCCCGGCGAACTACGACGGCCAGTTCGAGGGCCCGCTGACGCTGCGGCGTGCGCTGGCGCTCTCGCGCAACATTCCGACGGTCAAAGTGGCCGAAGCCGCCGGCTACGACGAAGTCGCGGCGCTGTGGCGGCGGATCGGGGCCGGCACGGTCCCGCGGCCCTACCCCTCCATCGCGCTCGGCGTCTTCGAAGCCACCCCGTTCCAGATAGCCGGCGCCTACACGCTCTTTGCGAACGGCGGAACCCTCAAACCGCTCCACGCCATCAGCCGCATCGTCAGCGGGAACCGGGAGCTGGCCATCCGGTCCGCCCCGGACAAGACCGTCGCGCGCAGGGACACGACGTTTCTCGTGACCAACATGCTGCGCAGCGTGATCAACGAGGGCACCGGCGCGGGCGCCAGGGCGGCAGGGTTCGCGCTCGATGCCGCCGGCAAGACCGGCACGACCAACGATCTCCGCGATGCGTGGTTCGTCGGCTTCACCCCTGAGCTCCTGACCGTTGTCTGGGTGGGCCTCGACGACAACCTGCCGCTCGGCCTCAGCGGCACCCAGGCGGCGCTCCCCATCTGGACGACCTTCATGATGCGCGCGCTCGCCGGCCGCCCCAGCCTTCCCTTCAACGCGCCGGACGGCCTCGTCTATGCGGACATCGATCGCGACACCGGCAAGCTGGCGGGGCCGGACTGCCCGAGTATCGTGCACGAGGCGTTCATCGCCGGAACCGAACCGACCGAGCTCTGCATCTTCCACGAGACCTGAGGAGGGCCGGCGCAGGTTACAATGGCTCCTTCCCTTTCCTGTTCACATCGGATTCCACGCGTCGAGGTTGTTGTCGTGATGAGAGTGCTCTCAACTGTTCTCGTGGCCGCGCTCGCAGGCGGCGGCGCCGCGTGCCGCAAGGCGCCGGCCGCTGCAGCCGCTGCTACGCAGGCGCCGACCCCGGCGGCCGGGCAGACCCCCGCCGCCCCCGCGCCGCCCGCTCCCCCCAAGCCGATGCCCGCCCAGCTACCCGAGGTGCTCGCGCGCGTCAACGGCGAAGAGGTCAAGAAGGCCGACTTCGATCGTCTCATCAAGAACATGGAGCTCAGCGCGAACCAGCCGATCCCGGCCGAACGCCGCGACGAGATCATGCGGGGCGCGCTCGATCAGCTCGTCACCTACACCGTGCTCTCTCAGGAGACGCGGGCACGCAAGGTCGAAGTCACCGACGCGGAGATCGACAGCACGCTCAAGCAGATGCAGTCGCAGTTCCCGACCGAAGCGGAGTTCAAGCAGGCGCTGACGGCGCGCGGCATGACGGTCGAGAGGCTCCGCGCCGACGCCCGGCTCGACATGAGCATCAACAAGATGATGCAGGCCGAAGCCACCTCCGGTGCTCCCCCCACTGACGTGCAGATTCGGGAGTTCTACGACAAGAATCCCGACAAGTTCAAGCAGGAGGAGGCCGTGCGCGCCAGCCACATCCTCATTCCCGCCGACGAGAAGGCGGACGAGGCCACGAAGAAGAAGGCCCGCGCGGAAGCCGACGAGGTCCTGAAGCAGGTGAAGGCCGGCGGCGACTTCGCCGCGCTGGCAAAGAAGCACTCCAAGGACGGCAGCGCCGCGCAGGGCGGCGACCTCAACTTCTTCACGAAGGGCCAGATGGTCCCGGCATTCGACCAGGCCGCATTCTCGATGAAGCCCGGACAGACGAGCGAGATCGTCACGACGCCGTTCGGCTATCACATCATCCGCGTCACCGAGCAGCGCGCGGCCTCGACCGTCCCCTTCGAGCAGGTGAGCGAACGCATCAAGGAATACCTGACCGAGCAGCAGAAGCAGGGGCGCGCCCAGGCCTTCATCGAACAGCTGAAGCAGAAGGCAAAGATCGAGGTCCTCGTCTGAACGAGGAGGTCCTCGCGTCGGCCGCCGAGGCGCTGCGCCTCGGCGAGACCGTCGCCCTCGTCACCGTCGTCCGCGCCCAGGGCTCCACCCCCCAGCGCGCCGGTGCGAAGATGCTGGTCTGGGCCGACGGCCGGACGGTCGGCACCATCGGCGGCGGGTGCTACGAGAACGACGCGTTCTGGAAGGCGCGGGAGGCCATTACGTCGGGCCGCCCATCGCTGGTCCACTACGAGCTGAACGACGATTTCGCCCAGGAGAACGGCCTCATCTGTGGCGGCCGCATGGACGTCCATATCGATCCCCTCGCCCCCGCACCCCGTCTCTGCATCGTCGGCGCGGGGCACGTCGCGTTCCATCTCGCCAGGGCCGCGAGCGATGCCGGGTTCCACATCCGCGTCGTGGACGACCGCGAGAAGTTCGCGAGCGCCGAGCGGTTCCCCGGCGCGGACCTTACCGTCGCTCCGATTCCTGAGTGGCTCGCGCAGGCCGACCTCCCCTCCTCCGACTACATCGCCATCGTGACCCGCGGGCACCAGAACGATCTCGACGCCGTGCGCGCACTCGCCCCGCGCGACTTCAAATACCTCGGACTCATCGGCAGCCGCGCCAAGGTCGCCCGCATTTACGACGCGCTGCGCAACGAGGGCCTGCCGCAGGATCGCCTGCAGCGCATCCACGCCCCAATCGGCCTGGACATCGGCGCCGTCACGCCAGCCGAGATCGCCATCAGCATCCTCGCGGAGCTGATTGCCGTGCGGCGCGGCGCCGACACGACCGCGCTGGCGATGAAGCGGCCCTGACCGTGCTGCCACAGACGTTCACCACCGGCTGCTGATCCCGCGTCCCGTGTCCCCAGACGCCCCCGCCACTCTCATCCGCAACGCGACCATCGTCACGATGAACGACCGCCTCGACATCCTCGAGGGCGCGGTCGTCGTCCGCGACGGGCGGATTGTCTCGGTCGGCGCCGAGCCCGAGGGTGGCCCGTACTCGGTGATCGACGCCGGAGGCGGGTACCTGCTCCCGGGGTTCGTGCAGACGCACATCCATCTGTGTCAGACGCTGTTCCGCGGCTCGGCCGACGACATGCCGCTGCTCGAATGGCTCCGCCGGCGCGTCTGGCCCCTGGAAGCCGCGCACACCCCCGGCACGCTGCGCGCCTCCGCCATGCTCGCCGCCTCGGAGCTGCTGCTCTCGGGAACGACGACGGTGCTGACGATGGAGACCGTGCACGATACCGACGTGGTGTTCGACGCGCTCGACACCGCGGGCCTGCGGGCCGTGGTCGGCAAGTGCATGATGGACAGCGACGATGAGGTGCCGGCTCGACTGCGGGAGCAGACCGCGGCATCGATTGACGAGAGCCTGGCGATCAAGCGGCGCTGGCATGGGGCGGCGAACGGACGCCTGCAGGCCGCGTTTGCGCCGCGATTCGCGGTGTCCTGCTCGCGCGAGCTGCTGGAGGCCGTGGCCAGCCTGTCGGCCGGCGAGCAGGCGCTGGTGCACACCCATGCCTCAGAGTCGCGCGACGAAGTCGAGGTCGTGCGGCGGCTGTCGGGCGGACACTCCAATCTGGAGTACCTCGCGGCCACCGGGCTGGCGACGCCGCGGTTGTGCGCGGCCCATTGCGTCTGGGTGACGGAGCGGGAACAGGCACTGCTGGCCGAACGGGACGTCAAGGTCCTGCACTGCCCGGGGTCGAACCTCAAGCTGGGATCCGGCGTCGCACCGGTCGTCGAGATGCGCGCGCAGGGGATTTCGGTATCGCTCGGCGCCGACGGCGCTGCGTGCAACAACCGGCTCGACATGTTCGACGAAATCCGGCTCGCCATCGGGCTGCAGGCCGTTCGTCACGCGCCGGGGGCGCTGACGGCCAGGGACGGGCTGTGGATGGCCACGCGGGAAGGGGCACGCGCACTCGGTCTCGAGAAGGAGATCGGGTCCATCGAGCCCGGCAAGCGTGCGGACCTCATCGTGGTGGAGCGTGACCGGCCCCACCTGTCGCCAGACCGGGATCCCTGGTCCACGCTCGCCTATGCCGCGAGGGGCTCCGACGTGCGGCTGACCATGGTGGACGGGGTGGTGCTGGTCAACCGGTTCGGCCTGCTCCAGCTGGATGCCGTCGCGATCGCGGCCGACGCCCGGTACGCCGCGCTCGAGCTGGTCAGCCGAGCGGGGATATGACCCCCCCGAGGGGGCTCGATGCTGTTGGGGCGTGCGGCCAATCGGCTTCGCGTGTATAATCGTCTTAGCACTCTCGCTGGCAGACTGCTAAACACCCATGATACGCCATCCTGAATTGCCGGAACGGGATAGACGGATTCTCGGGGTCCTCGTCCAGGCCTACATCGAGCAGGGAGAGCCGGTCTCCTCGCTCTGGCTCGCGGGGCGGGGGTTCGGGGTCTCCTCCGCCACGCTCCGTAATGTGATGGCGCGGCTCGAAGAGCAGGGCTATGTCCGCCAGCCCCACACCTCGGCCGGGCGCGTGCCGACCGACCAGGGGTATCGCATCTACGTGGATCAGCTGCTCGCGGAGCGCAAATCGTCGGCGCGCCCGACGGCCCAGTTCGAGGCGCGGCTTCGTCGCGCCGGCACGGTCGGTGACATGCTCTCCCACGTCTCGCAGGAAGTGGCGCGGGCCTCGCATCAGGTCGGGTTCGCCACCGCCCCGGCGGCGGATCTCACGACGCTCGAACGGCTGGACTTCGTCCCGCTCGACGGCGGCAAACTCCTCGTGGTCGTCGTCGCGGCTGGCGGCCACGTCACGCACAAGGTCGTCACGCCATCCGAAGCCTACGGCCCCGGCGAGCTCCAGCAGGCCGCGAACTACCTCAATCAGGAATTCAAGGGACGCTCGCTCCTCGACGTCCGTCGCGCAGTCCTCGAGCGGCTACGCGAGGAGCGGACGCTCTACGACGAGCTCATGGCGCGTGCGCTCCGCCTCGCGAGCGCCACGTTCGAAGATGTCGACATCGAACCCACGGTCTTCATCCAGGGCATGTCGCTGCTGCTCGACGACGTCGGGGGGGTAGACCCGGAGTTGACGCTGTCTACGCTCCGCACGCTGCTGCGGATGATTGAGGAGAAGGCGCGGCTCCTCAAGCTGCTGGACGACTACATCAGCAGCGACGGCATCACCATCGTCATCGGCTCCGAACACACCACCCCGGACCTCCAGCACTTCAGCCTCGTCGTCTCCACCTAC
>JANPJN010000623.1:0-6909 GCA_031425515.1 Acidobacteriota bacterium
CCGCGGGTACGGCAGCGAGATCGCCACATTCCAGGAGGAGGGGGTGCACTCGCTCCTGTCCGGTAATCTGATGGACGTCTGCCCGGTCGGTGCCATCACGACGCGTGATTACCGCTTCAAGTCACGCCCGTGGGACAACCCGGAGGCGGTCGATACCATCTGCACGCTCTGCGAGAAGGGGTGCAATACCACGGCGTGGCTCAAGGCCAAGCCGGAGTGGGCGAAGGGCGCGCAGTTGATCCGGACGACGCCGCGCTTCAACCCCGAGGTGAACAGCTACTGGATGTGCGACATCGGCCGGTTCGACTACCGGTGGATCGAAGGCGACGAACGGCTGCAGCGTCCGCTGCTGCGGACGGACGCCGGCACGCTCGAGCCCGTTGACTGGGCCGGTGCGGTGACGCAGTTGACCCAGCGCGTCGCTGCGCACGGCGGGTCATCCGGACTGCGTTTTCTCGTCTCCGCGCACGCCTCACTCGAGGAGCTTTTCGTCATTGGGCGACTGGGCGGTGCGTTCGGCCTGCCCGAGACCGGCGTCGCGGTGAGCTGGCGCTACCGTGAGAAGCCACAGCGCCCGAACGCGAAGTTCCAGATTCCCCCAGTGGACGCGCCGAACGTGAATGGCGCGAACGACCTCGGCTTCCCCGTCAAGGCAACGGCCGGCGGTGCGCCGGACATCGCGGAGTTCCGCGCCGACATCGAGCAGGGGCGCGTGGGGGCGCTGTACGTGTTCGATCCAGGACCCGACGGTTACATGGGCGATGTGTCGTGGGTGATCGAGGCGCGCAAGACCGGCAAGCTGCCGCTCCTCATCGTGCAGGGCGTGCTGATGACCGCTCTCGCGCAGGCGGCCGACGTCGTCCTTCCCGGCGCGGCGTGGGTGGAGAAGGACGGCTCCTTCGTGAACGGCCAGGGTCGGCTCCAGGGAGCCGCACGGGCGATCGCCCCTCCGGGTGAAGCGCTCGAGGACTGGCAGATCTTCGTGAAGGTGGGCGCGGCGCTTGGCGCGGAGCTCGACTACGCGAGCAGCGAACAGATTCGCAGGGAACTGGCCGGGGCCATGGCGGGCAACGAGCGCTACGCCGGCCTGGCGGGGCTCTCCTTCGCGCGCCCGGTGTCGGCAAAAAACTGGCTCCAGGCGTCGAACCCTTCCGAGCGCTGGAAGTGGGACGTCATGTTCCAGGATTTGCCGCCGGTGAAATTTGCCCCCAAACCGGCCTCGGTGTTGTGGTTCAACGGCCTGCCGGTCGTCACCGAGATCAAGTAGTCCTGGCGTCGCGTTCCGGGGGAGTCGGCGTCCAGGGCCCTGTTCGTGAGTCCCCGGGGCCGTCTCCCCGCGATCTCGCTCATTTTTCCGATCGCGTCAATCCCATCAACAACTTACCGTAAAGATGAGTGTCCCCCTACTCGGCGACATTGATCAGATCGACGATTTCTGCGTGCCCCTTTGCGACGGCTCGCGAGAGCGGGGTGCGGTCTTCGGCATCGACGACGTGGGCGTCGGCGCCGCGGTCGAACAGGGCACGCGCGATCGGGACGTAGCCCGCTTCGGCTGCCAGGTGGAAGGGGGTGTGGCGGCCCGCGTCCTGCGCGTGGATGTCGGCACCCGCCTCGATGAGCATCAGCGAGACGTCCACCTGCCCACCCGCGACCGCAGCATGGAGCGGTGTGTTGGCCAGGGCGTTGCGCGACACGGCATCGATCGCGGCACCCGCTCCGAGGAGCGCCTCCGCCGCCGCACGGCGGCCGAAGAAGGCCGCGAGGTGCAGCGGCGTCCAGCCGTCGAATGAGTACGACGCGACCGCATCCGCGGATGATGTGAGCGGCGCGAGCGCGGCGACGTCGCCGAGCGACGCGGCGGCGAAGATGTCGAGCGGCACGCCGCTCGCCACGAGCCACTCCACCACCGCCTCGCGGCGATTGTAGAGCGCGCCCATCAGGGCCGTCTCGCCGGTCGCACCCCGACTGGCGAGTACGCCAGGCTCGGCGCTGAAGAGCCGCCGCATCTCGTCGAGATCCCCGTCCTTTGCCGCCTTCACGAATTCGTCTGTCTGCATACCTGCTCTTTCTCTTATGCGTGGAGTCTCGTCTCTTGTGCCTGGTGTCTCGTCACCGTGATTCGCGGCACTGGCAAGACGTCACGCCGTCCGTACACTCAACACGCCCGGGAGGATCCGCACGTCGATCCGCCCACTGGCGATGCCCGGCTCCCCGTCCACGTGGAACTCCATCGGATGATCCGCTTCGACCGATGCGCGCGTGACCCGGGCCGTCGTCACACCCGGGGCCAGATGCGTCGTCCCCATCACCAGATACCGCGCGTGCCAGAACCGCGCCAGTACCGAGCGCTCCTCGACCATCGTCAGATCGAGGAGGCCGTCGTCGAGGCGCGCCGCAGGGGCGATGCGGGCGCCCATGCCGTACTCCTGACCGTTCGCAAAGGCGATGAGCAGGGCTCGCACCGGTTGGGGGTCACCCTCGAGTTGCACCCGGTAGTCGAACGCACGATAGCGCCAGCCCTCGCGTGTGCCGATGACGACGTACGGCCAGGGGCCGCGGCGTCCGGCGGTGCGGAGGTTGAACTCGGTGGCGACGCGGGCGTCGAAGCCGATGCCGGCAATGTTGAAGAAGGGCCGGCCCGCCATCATGCCGGCATCGATCCGGCGCGTGCGTCCGTCGAAGGCGACGGCCAGGGCGCCGGCTGGATTGCGCGGCACGCCGAGCGCCGCGGCGAGCCCGTTGCCCGAGCCGGCGGGCACGAGCCCGAGCGACGTCTGCGAGCCGAGCAGCGCGGCGCCGACTTCGTTGAGGGTGCCGTCACCGCCCCAGACAATGACGAGCGTGGCACCGGCGGCGGCGCTCGACGCGGCGAGATCGCGCGCGTGACCCGCGCCTGACGTGATGTGAATGACCGCCCGCAGTCCGCGGCGATCCGCCTGGTTGCGAACCAGCGCCGCGCGCTCGGCCGCGGCGGCGGGGTTCGCGCCCGCGCCTGAAATCGGATTGATGATCGCGACGATCGACATGGCACTTTGCAGAGTTTCGGGCGCGGGAACCTTGCTATAGTAACGTCCGAGCATGCCGTTTCCGGAGGTTGCATGAAAAGCCTGGCGCTGCGCCTGACGCTGTTGGGCGTTTTCATTGCGGCCGCGGGCACCGCGGCGTACTTCTCCTGGGCGTCGAGGGCGCATGCGCGCCTCGACAGAGACACCGCGGCATCGTTCGATCAGGCGGCGGTGCGCGCGGAGCGGGACGTCCTCGAACTGAGGGCCGCGCAGACCGGCTACGTCGCGGCCGGGCAGGGGGAACAGTTCTGGGCGTCGAAGGTCGATGCGACCGTCACGCGCCTGCGCGACACGTTGAACAGCCTGCGCACCCAGGCGTCAGCGGCGCAGTCTCAGGCGGCGATCGACACCGCGTCCAGCGCCCTTCAGGATTTCGAGCAGCTCGATCGCCGCGCCCGCGGGCACGCGGCCACCAATCAGCGACTGCTCGCCTCGGATCTGATTTTCACGGACGGCGTGGAGCTGTCGGCCGCGGCGGCGACTGCGGTCGAAGAGGCGCGGCTGGCCGAGCGCCAGGCGCGTGTGGACGCGCGCGTGCCGCTCGAACGACGGGAGCTGGCTGCGGCGGGAGCAGCGCTGGCGGTGGGCCTGATCGCGCTTGGGCTGCTCGTCCCGCGCAGCGGCGATCCCGCGGCCGTGCCACAGGTCGCTGACGGGATTGGGGATCGGGCTGCGGATCGCCCCGCGGATCGTCTGATCCCGCGTCTGGATCGGTCGGCTCCGGACGCGGGGACCAGCACGGGCATCGACGAAGGATGGTCTGCCGCGAAGGTCATGCCGCGGACGAGACCGGGCGCGAACGCCGGGACCGCGGCCAGGCCCGCCGCACGCGCGGGACAGACGGGGGGTTCGGCGAGGACGGCCCCGCCGGCAGTAGCCACGCCAGTCGCCCAGGCCCAGGCGACGCATCTGCCGCCGACACAGACGCTCAATCTTGCGGGGGTCGCGTCGCTCTGCACCGATCTCGCGCGTGTCGTCGATACCCAGGCGCTGCCGGCGCTCCTCGAGCGGGCCGCCGCGGTGCTCGACGCCAACGGGATCGTCCTGTGGATTGCGGATCCTGACGGCCGCGAGCTCAGCCCGATCCTCGCGCACGGCTATCCGCCGCAGCTCGTGGCACGGCTCGGCACGATTGCCCGCGATGCCGAGAACGCCACCGCGTCCGCCTTCCGGACCGCGCTGCTCCAGACCGTCCGGGCCGACGCCGTCTCGAACGGCGCCATCGCGGCCCCGCTCGTTACGCCGGCCGGATGCGTCGGCGTGATGGCCGCCGAAGTGCGCAGGACCGGAGAATCCGACCCCGCTACCCTCGCCGTCGCCTCCATCGTGGCGGCCCAGCTCGCCACGCTCGTCGGCCCCCCCTCCTCGCGCGCCCACGCGGTAGGGGGACACTCATCTTCAGGCTAAGTTGTTGACCTGCAAGGGCAGATAGTCAAAAGGGACCGGATCGAATACGCGGGTCACCCCGCGCGTGCCACTGCGGCGCTGCACCTTCCCCTTCAGCGTCATCGTCTTCTTGTCCCGCATGACCCCGGCCGTGAACTCAGCCCCGTCCTCCAGCCGCGCGGACAGTCGCCGGAGGTCCGCCGGGTCAGACACCTGGCTCCCGTTCAGCGTGATGACGATATCTCCCGCCTTGATGCCGGCCGTCGCTGCCGCGGATCCTTCCTGGACGGCGGTGACCAGCGCGCCAGCCTTGACGCCGAAATACTCCGCCAGCTGCTCGGACAGCGCACTGACCGTAACACCCAGCACGCCCTGCGAGCGCCAGATGAAGTTCTGCACGTCCGGCACGACAGGGACCGGCGGGACGGGTGGCGCATGGGGCGCCGGCGGTGCCGTCGGCGGGCGAGGGGGCGGCGGTGGGAAGTCGTCGCCGAAGTTCCTCCCGAGGTCCCGCATGATCCTGGCCGCGTCGATCTCGCCGGAAAAGCGAATCGCGCTGGCCTCCCGGGGTTGAACCGAGACGTTCATGCGCTGCCCGTCCCGCGTCAGCGTGACCTGAACCGGCCGCCCCATCGGCGTCTCCTGTACCAGGCGCGTGAACTGCCGGACACTCCGGACCCGCTCGCTGTCGAACTCGACCACCACGTCGCCCTTCCTGACGCCGGCCTTCGCGGCGGGTCCATCGGGGACGACATCAGCGATCAGGACGCCGGGCCGGCCCCCCCCTGACGTCGGTGTCGCGCTCTCGGGTGTCTCGGCTTCGCGCACAGACACCCCGATCTCCGTTCCCCGGCTCGCCAGCATGTCGAAGGCCCTCGCGCGCACGCGATCCTCGCCCGCCTGCCCTCGCGCCGCCGGAGCGAATATCCCCATCACTGCCGCGACAGCCACCAGTGCCCCTGCGCTGGCTGCGGTCTTCCATGAACCCATTGCTGACCTCCGTCGGATGTAACCGTCAACAGTCCCCTGAATCTGTGCGGTGAGACGGGCGGGCCGCCCAAAAGGTTGAAGCCACGCCGGTGGTACAATCCGCCAGGGCTCAGCCATGATGACCGTCTCCACGCTCCTTCTCATCGCTCTGCTGGCGCCGCCGCCGCAGGGATCCGATCGGCGTGCAGAAGCAGAGCGGCTCGCCGCCGCGGGCTCGCACGCCGCGGCCCTCGCCCGGTTCCAGGAGATTGCGGCCGCCAACCCGGACGACATCGAGGCGCGTGTCTGGATCGGACGACTGCATGCCACGCTCGGCCATCCCCAGCGCGCAATCGACGTCTTCCGTTCCGTCCTCGCCGTCGAGCCCCGGCACGTCCGCACGCTCATCGAACTGGGTGGTGTGCTGACAACGACGGGCCGCCATGACGAGGCGAGGACGGCGCTGGACCGGGCCGAGGCCGTCGCGCCGGATGATCCGGCGGTGCTGTCTGCACAGGGACGGCTGCACGCCGCCGCCGGGCAGCGTGAATTGTCGCGTGCCTACTTTCTTCGCGCCGAGGCGCTCCAGCCGGGCAATCCGGAAGCGCGGGAGGGCTCCAGCGCGCTCCGTGCGGCGAACGCACACCGGATCGAGGCGGCGTATGTCTTCGAGGATTTCAATCGCGACGTGAGCGCGACGCACGCCGGCGACCTGACGCTCAACGCGCGCGTCAACGACGCGCTCCGCGTGTTCGTCACGGGGCAGCGCCAGCGCAAGTTCTCGCAGGTCGAAAACCGCGGCGGCGGCGGGGTCGAGTGGGCCGTGCGTCGGAATCTGCGCGTGCGCGCCGGCAGTCTCTTCGCGAGCGACACGATCGTACTCCCGCGCGGCGATGCCTTTGCCAGCGTTGACGCTGATGCAGGGCGCGCCACCTGGACCTTCATGGGCCGGTACGCGCAGTTCGACGCCGCCAGATTCTGGGCGGCGGGGCCCGGCGTGCTGGTCCGCCTCCCCCGCGGCCTCGAGGCCAACGGCAGTTACTTCCGGAGCCAGACGCGCCCGGAGGACGGCGATCCCATTGGCGTGAACTCGGGCAGCGTCGGTCTGTCGGCGGCCGTGTCGAGTCGAGCGCGCGTCACGGGCACATACACCCGCGGTATCGATCACCTCGAGTGGCTGACCGCGGATCGCCTCGGCCCGTTCACCGCAAACACCTGGTCGGCCGCCCTCGACGTGCGCGCCTCCCGCCTGCTGTCGTTCGCGCTCGCCTACGACTATCAGGATCGCCCGGACGCTGTGCGCGTGCATCGTGCGGGCGTCCGCCTGACTCAGCGATTCTGAGCAGGGCTTCCCGCCAACGCGAGCCGCGCAACCAGCGCGGGCCGGCCCGAACCAGATCCGCCCGGCGTCCTCCACTCTCTTCGATCAGCACCACCGTCTCGACCGGCGTCCCGGCCCGAGGTCATGCGCCGTCCACTCCAAGGGACG
>JANPJN010000624.1:0-2084 GCA_031425515.1 Acidobacteriota bacterium
AACCGGCCGCGGCGGATCTCTGGGATACTCAGTACGCACGCTTTCTTGAATACGTGGAGATGACCTGTGTCTAAGACGGAGATCGCACCGAATTACCTGAAGAACCTGTGGGACGAGCAGGAGGCCGCGAAGCTCGAGGGCAATCCGCTCGAGCTGCTGCGCTACCGCTCGAACCTGCTCGGCGCCGACCTGCGCATCACGAACTTCGGTGGCGGCAACACCAGCTCGAAGTTCGAGATGGCCGATCCGTTGACCGGCGAGCCGCGCACGGTCATGGCGGTCAAGGGCAGCGGCGGCGACCTCCGCTCGATCAGCCACTCGGGCTTCGCCATCCTCTACATGGACAAGCTCGACAGCCTCATTCCGCGCTACGGCGGCGAGGAGCGCGAAGACCTGATGGTCGGCATGTATCCACTCTGCGCGTTCGGCGAGAACCGCGTCGCCGCGTCGATCGACACGCCGCTGCACGCCTACCTGCCGTTTCCGCACGTCGATCACCTGCACCCCGACTGGGCCATCGCGCTCGCGGCCAGCGCCAACGGCGAGCGCAAGATGCAGGAGTTCAACCGCACCTACGGCCGGAAGATCATCTGGGTCCCGTGGCAGCGTCCGGGCTTCGAGCTCGCGCTCATGCTCAAGCGCGCGGTCGAGGCGACGCCGGGGTGCGACGGGCTCATTCTCGGCGGGCACGGCCTCTTCACGTGGGGCGACACCCAGCGCGAGTGCTACATGAGCAGCATCCGCACCATCGACGAGATGGGGGACTTCCTCGAGGAGCACCGCAAGCGCTCCGGCAAGCCGCTCTTCGGCGGCGCGGCCGTCACGGCCACCGTCGCGGATCGCGAATCCACCGTCGCCGCCATCCTCCCGCACCTGCGCGGCGTCGTCTCGTCCAACCGCCGGGTGATCGCGCACTTCGACGGCTCCGCCGCTGCCCTCGAGTTCGCGAACTCGAAGTGGGCCGAGGATCTGTGCCGGATGGGCACGAGCTGTCCCGACCATTTTCTCCGCACGCGCATCTCGCCCATGTTCATCGCCTGGGATCCCGCGTCAGGTGATGCCGCCGGCCTCGAGAAGCAGATCGCCGATCGCGCGGTCACCTACCGCAAGGACTACGCCGAGTACTACAACGCCTGCGCCGACAAGGCGTCACCCGCGCTCCGCGACGCCAACCCCTCGGTCGTCGTCGTTCCAGGGCTCGGCCTCTTCGGCTTCGGCAAGGACAAGCGTGAGGCGCGCATCACGTCGGAGTTCTTCGTCAACGCGATTCACGTGATGGCCGGGGCGAATGCGCTCGAGGATGACGAGGCGCCGGGGGGGCTGCTGCCGCAGGTGCGGCGTCCCGAGCACGCGCGCGATTTCAAGAGCTTCCACAACTACGTGGCGCTGCCGCGGACCGAGGCGTTCAAGATCGAGTACTGGGCGCTCGAAGAGGCCAAGCTCCAGCGCATGCCGCCCGAGAAGGAGCTCAGCCGTCGCGTCTTCATCGTCGTCGGGGGCGGCAGCGGGATTGGCCGCGAGGTGGCCGTGCAGGTCGCGAAGCGCGGCGGCCATGTGGTCATTGCCGACATGAATGCGGCCGGGTCCGAGGAGACGAAGGCGGAAGCCGTCAAGGCCTCGTCGGCCGACATGGTGATGACCGCCGCGATGGACCTCACCGCGCGCGAGACGATGACGGCGGCGATCCGGGCGACGGTGCTGCAGTTTGGCGGGTTCGACGGCGTGATCAATACCGCGGCGTGGTATCCGACGCCTGACCCGAGCGTCCCGGCCGAGGGGGTGTGGGCGCGGACGCTGCAGATCAACCTGACGTCCAACTTCATCCTGGCGCAGGAGGCGGCGAAGGTGCTGAAGGCGCAGAACCTGCCGGCGTCAATCGTGCTCACGAGCTCCGCGAATGCCGTGGTGCCGAAGGCGGGGAGCGAGGCCTACGACGTCAGCAAGACGGCGATCAATCATCTGATCCGCGAGCTGGCGATCGGGCTCGGGCCGCTGATTCGCGTCAACGGCGTGGCGCCCGCGACCGTCATCGCGGGGTCGTCGATGTTCCCGCGCGATCGGGTCATCGTGGCGTTGAAGAAGTA
>JANPJN010000625.1:0-7767 GCA_031425515.1 Acidobacteriota bacterium
GCCGCGGTGATGTCGTTGATCCCTTCGAGCAGCGTGACCCATCGAACGCCTGGCACGGTGAGGGCATGCGCGGCGAAGCGGGCAAGCCCGCTGTTGTTGTCGCCCAGGAGGCGATTGCCCGAGATGCCGGTATTGACGACGCCGACGTGGGCGGTGCGCCGGTCCGCCTGCAGCCGGCGTGCGAGCAGCGCGGGCCACATGCCGCTGGTGTCGGGCGTGGACTGATCGCCGTCGGTGATGGAATCGCCGAAGGTGACGACTGCCGCGGCCCTGGCAGCCGCGGCGACGTCAACCCCCGCGAGCCAGTAGTAGGACTGGGTCGTGGCCGCGAGCCCGATGATGTCGGCCGCGCCCGAGAAGTCGCCGGGCGTCGAGACGTACGTGGGCCGCAGTCCGAAGGTGTGGCTCGTCGGCGGGCCGGTCTCCCCTGGGAGATAGAGGCTGACGGCCAGATCGGTCAGCGGCGCCACGGTCAGCGCCACCGGATCGCTCACGAGCGTGGCACCCGCATAGAGGGTCGCCGACGGCCTGCCGCTGAAGGTGAGGACTCGGTCCGAGCCAGCGACGATCCCGGCCCCCGCGGCGCGCACCGCCACGTGCGCCGAGCCGACGGGCACCGCGGGAGACCCGAGCGCGTTGAACAGCCGGACGCGCACCCGGGTTCCGCCGAGGCTGCTGCGCACGATCATGCGGACAGTCTGGTTGCTGATGCCGGGGAGTGCCGGAGGGATGCCGAACCGGCGCTGCGGCCCTCCTCTGCCCTGCGGTGCCGGCGGCTGCGGCGCCGGGGAGGTCGCCGGACTCGTGGTCGCCGCCGGACTCGCCGCGGTGGCTGAGCCCGTCTCGGCGGCGGGTGGAGGGGCGCTCGGCGCCGCGCGCGCGGGGACCGGAGCCCGATACAACTGCTGCGCAGTGCCCCACGTGGCCACCCAGTGGTCGCGCGCGTCCCGACTCTGCCCGCGTGCCTCCGGCACGAAGATGAGCAGGACGATGAGCAGGCGGGAGGCGGTGAGGGATCGCGTCATGCCCGGGGAGTGTATACCGCCGCGGCCGGCCGCAGTCCGGATACGAGGATAATCAGCAGATGCAACTCCTGTTCGACTACCTTCGGGGCTACTGGAAGCTCGTCGCGGTGGCGCTCACGCTCGCCACGATCAACCAGACGTTCTCCCTGCTCGACCCGCTGATCTTCCGTCACGTGATCGACCAGTACGCAACGCGGTTTCAGGACTACACCACGGCCGAGTTCTTCAAAGGCGTGAGCCTCCTGCTCGGCGCCGCCGTCGGCGTCGCCTTCGTGTCGCGCGTCGCCAAGAATTTCCAGGACTACTACATCAACGTCATCACCCAGCGCCTCGGCGCGCAACTCTACTCCGACGGCATCCGGCACTCGCTGCAGCTTCCCTACTCGGTCTTCGAGGACCAGCGGAGCGGCGAAACTCTGGGGCGCCTCCAGAAAGTGCGGACCGATGTCGAGCGATTGATTCAGGCGTCGATCAACGTGGTCTTCACGTCGCTTGTCGGCATCATCTTTGTCATGGTGTATGCGTTCAGCGTTCACTGGCTGATCGCGCCGGTCTACTTCCTGACGGTCCCGATCCTCGGCATCATCAGCTCGGTCCTCAGCCGCCGCATCAAGCAGATCCAGAAGGTCATCGTTGCCGAGACCACGGCGCTCGCCGGATCGACGACGGAGTCGCTGCGGAACATCGAGCTCGTGAAGAGCCTCGGGCTCGGCAACCAGGAAATCGCGCGCCTCAACGCCACCACGACGAAGATCCTCACCCTCGAATTGAAGAAGGTGAAGTATCTCCGCAGCCTCAGCTTCATCCAGGGCACGTGCGTCAACCTGCTGCGGACCGGCATCATGTTCCTGATGCTCTACCTGATCTTCACGCGCGCCATCACCGTCGGGCAGTTCTTCTCGCTGTTCATCTATTCGTTCTTCATCTTCGGGCCGCTCCAGGAGCTGGGCAACGTCATCAACATCTACCGGGAGACCGAAGCGTCGCTGAACGTCTACCAGGAGATCCTGCGCATCCCGAAGGAGCCGCGGGCCGTCAATCCGGCGCCACTCACCGACCTCACGAGCCTGGCGTTCGATCGCGTGACGTTCCAGCACCAGTCGGCCGCCTCCCCTGCCATCAGCGACCTCTCCTTCTCCGCGCGGCGCGGCGAGACCATCGCGCTCGTCGGCCCGTCGGGCGCTGGCAAGACGACGCTCGTCAAGCTGCTGGTGGGGCTCTATCAGCCGCAGTCCGGACGGATCCTCTACAACGGGATTGCCGGCACCGACGTGGACCTCGATGGCCTGCGCGAGCGGATCGGGTTCGTGACGCAGGACACGCAGCTCTTCTCCGGGACGATTCGCGAGAACCTGCTGTTCGTCAACCCGCACGCCACGGATGCCGAGTGCCTCGACGCGCTACACCGCGCGGCCTGCGACAACCTCCTCGCGCGCGCGGACCGCGGGCTCGACACGGTGATCGGCGAAGGGGGCGTGAAGGTGTCTGGCGGGGAGAAGCAGCGGCTGTCGATCGCGCGCGCGCTGTTGCGCCGCCCGCACCTGCTGGTCTTCGACGAAGCCACATCGTCGCTCGACTCGATCACCGAGGAGGGGATTGTGGACACGATCCGTGACGTCGCCTCCACCGGCGACACCATCACGGTGCTCATCGCCCATCGGCTCTCGACGATTCTCCATGCCGACCGGATCTATGTCCTCGAGCGCGGTCACATCGTCGAGACCGGGCGGCACGAGGAGCTGGTCGAGCAGAAGGGGCTGTATTACGCGATGTGGCGGCAGCAGATCGGCGAGAGGCGAGCGGCCGTGCCGGCGCCCGGAGGGGTATTGCGCGTGGCGGCCGCCCCCGCGTGAGGCGCCTGCGTTACCTGAGGGTCGAGAGCTCGGCGACGAGACCGGCGTGATCCGACGGGGAGTCAGCCGCCGGCGCGGAGCGCGCGAAGATATTGGTGGACACCGTGCGCAGGCCGACCGTGTACACGTAGTCGATGCGCTTGAAGAGTCCGCCGAGGGGAGAACCGCATCCCGGGCGGCTCGCCATCCCGGTCCAGCCTTCACCGCTCTGCGTCGCCTTCCACGCATCGGTGTAGCCGGCGCCCTCGAGCATGTTGATGGTGCGGACGCGGCCCGAGGCATCGGGCCCGGTGCAGGGCACGCTCGGGTTCCACGCGTCCACCTTGTAGACGTTCAGGTCGCCCATGAAGACGCGCGCCGCCCCCTGCCCGGCCAGGAAGTCGATTGCACGCTGCGCCTGGTTCGGAAACTCGTCGTCGGGGACCGACCCGAAGTGGGCCGAGAAGACCGGGATCGTCGAGGTACAGGCGGCGTCGAGACACACGTCGCCGCCGACCATCCACTGTGGTGCCTTCGCATCGACCTGGTAGTACTTGATGGGGCCTGAGAAGCCGTGCCGGGCGAGCAGGGCCGTGCCGTTGCGCTCGCCACTGGCCGTCTTGAATCCCATCACGCCATTGACATTCTGGGGGCCGCCGCAGTTCCACGCCTCCTGGAGGCCGAGTGCGATGATGGCGGGGTCGTCGCGCAGGCGCTCCAGCTCAGCCTGAGGAAGGCCCATGCCCCACGCGTTGATTGGCTTCGAACGGTCGGTGCAGTTGATGGTCTCGTGACTCCAGGAGGTCGTCGCGAAGCCGCGGATGCCCATACCGGAACGGATATTCCAGGTGGCGACCTTGAAGGTGCGCGGCGGCGTGGCCGAAGGCGAGCCGCCAACGGCGGCAGGCGCCGAGGGGGCGCTCGCGTCCGAGCCACCACAGGACCCGACGAGCAGGGCCACGGCGAGAGTCATCATCGGGCGCCGGAGGTCTGGAAGTAGATGCACGCCCTCAGTACAGCAAGATTCCGTCCATTTGTCGAGGTAGGAGCGTCCCCAGGAGGGGGACACTCATCTTTAGCGCAAGTTGTTGAATCGACTGGACGGTCTCTCGAAAAGCACGGGATCGCGAACGGCAGTGTGGGGTGCGTCCCACCGTCTGCTCAGCTTCAGACCCGCAGGGTGGGGCCGATTCGGGAGGTTTTGCCCACTTGGTCAGTGAAATCAGCAACTTAGCCTAAAGATGAGTGTCCCCCTCGGCGGAGGACGAAGTCGGCGAAACGCTCGAAGGGGTCAAAGCCGACCACGCGAACGGCGTCGGTGACGAAATTGGACAGCGCGTTGATGTCGTACACGTACGGCCGGCCGTCACGATCATCGACAAGATACTCGATGCCACACACATCGAGGCCCGCAGCGCGGGCAATCCGGCGTCCCGACTCGACGACCTCGGGCAACGGCGTCGCGGCGGCAATCGCCATGGCCGGCCGCGTCACGCACAGCTCGAACCCGCTCGCAGCAGGCGCGGCGTCGGTCTGGCAGATATCCGCCGGGCACAGATTGAACCCATGCCCGGCAGGCGGCGTGATGTCGATGGCATACAACAACTCCCCCTCCAGGATCTCGAGGCGGGTGATAGTGCCATTGCGCGCGGGCAGGAACTCCTGGACGAGCGCCGTCGAATCCACTCCGAGATCCAGCCCCTGACGACGGGACGCATCCGTCAGCGCCGCGAGGCTGTCGAATCGCAGGATGCCGGCCCCGCTCCCGCCGATATTCGGCTTGACGACCACGGGGAACCGCAGCCCGAACGCCGCAGCCGCCGCCTCGGAGGCATTGTCGATGACGCGCGACCGCGGCGAGGCAATCCCGAGCTGACGGAGCAGATCGAGCTGCGCGGACTTCGACAATTCCAGCCGATACTGCCGTGACCCGTTGACGACCGGCACGCCATACGACTCGACGTACTCGATGTAGGCACCCGCGGCATGGATCGCGTGGCCGTGCCCGCGCGTGTGGGCCGACGGACTCATGCGGTTCAGCAGCAGCGCGAAATCCGGACGCACCGATGGATCCCAGCGGAGCGACGCGGCGTTCACGTGCAGCACGTCAACCCCCCGGCGCTCCAAAACCGCGAACAGCGGGACGAACCACTCCGGATGCTCGTAGAGGACGGCGACACGCATCATCTACCGCTTCTTCGATCCGGCGATCAGCAGCACGACGCCTCCCGCGAGCGCCAGGCCGCCAAGCAGCGGCGAGAACGGCACGGTCTTTTTCTGTTCGGCCGTCGCCTCGATCGGCCCGATGTCGAGCACCTTCTCGCGCGACGTGTAGCTGAAGCCCCCGGCCGCGAGGGCAATCACGCCGATGACGATCAGAATCACCCCTGCAATTCGCATCTGGATCTCCTTCTTCGAAGAGACCAGCTTACAACGGACCGTGACCGGCGCGACACCTGGCCACGCCACCCATCACGCGGCTCGTCACGTCGCGCTGGGCTCTCGGCACAACGTTCGTCACGGCGTTCGTCACGCGCCAGTCACACCATTCGTCACCCGTCGGCGATCGATTGGCGCGCGGCTCCGGACCGTTGGATCGCGACGCACGCATTTCCGAATCGGCGGTGAACGCCCCACCGCGACCGCGGAGGCGTCGTGCGAAAACAGGCGCATGTCGCGCGTGGCCCTCGAATTGAACCACTGATCCCCGTTCGTGGTCACTCGCCTGTCCGGATCCGGACGCCCGGGGAGCCCGTGGGACGGGCAGTGACGAAGGGATCAATCGATACGTTTCTCGAGGAGAAGAAGTGATGTATTCACGCATTTGTGCGCTCCTGGTCGCGCTGACGCTGGCCGCCACCAGCGTCGCCAGCGCGCAGGAGCGCTTTGGCACCCTGCAGGGGAAGGCGACCGACGAACAGGGATCCGCGATCCCCGGTGTGACCGTCCTGGTCACCAACCTCGTCTCCGGCGAGACCCGGACATTCGTGACGGACGCCAATGGGCAGTACCTCGCGGCGGACCTGAATCCCGGGCGCTACAAGGTGGCGTTCGAGCTCTCCGGGTTCTCCCGGATTGAGCGCACCGACGTGAGCGTGGTGCTCGGCCGCGCCTTCGAGATGGACGCGCAGATGCGCGTCGGCGGCGTCACCGAGACCGTGCAGGTCACGGGAGAAGCGGCGCCCCTGGTCGACAACCGGAGCACGCTCGTCGCGCACAACGTCAGCGCCGAGGAGTTCGACCGGCTGCCGAAGGGCCGTTCGTTCCAGTCCGTAGCGCTCACCGCGCCGTCGGTGAACTCGGGCGAAGTCGAAGGCGGCTTCCAGGTCAACGGCGCCAGCGGCGCCGAGAACTCCTTCACCGTGGACGGCATCACCACCAACTCGCTCGTCAACGGGCAGTCGCGGCAGAACACGGTGTTCGAGTACCTGCAGGAAGTCCAGGTCAAGACCAGCGGCATCTCGGCGGAGTACGGCGGCGCGCTCGGCGGTGTGATCAGCGCCGTGACCAAGAGCGGCGGCAACACGTTCAACGGTGAAGGGCACTACTACTTCGAAGGCAGTGCACTGGCCGCCGGGCCGGTGCAGCGCCTGATTCTCGAGCCGCAACTCGAGGAGCGCGCGTACTACCAGCGGGACCAGGAGAATTCGAACGTCCAGAACGAGTTCGGCGGCTCGCTCGGCGGGCCCATCGTCCCCGACCGGCTGTTCTTCTTCGGGTCCTACTCGCCGCGGATGGAGAAGCGGGAGAACCTCTACAACTTCACCGACGGGCAGGGCACGTTCAGCAACAAGATCTCGCGCCAGCAGGCGTTCGGCAAGCTCACATACGCGGGGCGCCGCCTCACGGCGAACTGGTCCACGCTCTGGACCCCCGCCACCTCGAAGGGCAGCCTCTTCGGCTACACGGGCCCGACCGCCAACGCCAACAGCACGTCGCTCGCGTCGTTCGAACCCAACCGCACGCGCGGCTACGAGATCAATCAGGTGAACACCAGCGGCACTGTCGATCTGCGCCTCGGGGCGAGCTCGTATCTCAGTCTGCGGGGCGGGTTCTTCCACGATCGCTACTCGGACACCGGCATTTCCCAGACGACGAACTACCGGTACGGCGCGGCCACGCCGGCAGCCCTGAACCTGCCGACGGGCGTGCTCGGCCCGCTCGGGTTCGAGAACACGCCGCGGGCGCAGATCACGGACTTCGACACGACGAAGCGGTCGAACTTCAACGTGGACTACAACCGCGTGTTCAACCTGGGCGGCTTCCACACCCTCAAGGGCGGCTACGGCATCCAGCACGTCGTCAACGACATCAACTCGTACTACCCAGGCGGGTATGTGGATGTGCTGTGGGACCGATCGTTCACCTTTGGCGGCGTGACGACCGGACGCGGCCTGTATGGCTACTACGGCGTGAACGATCGCCGCATCACCAACAAGGCGGGCAGCGACATCCAGTCGGTCTACCTGCAGGACCAGTGGTCGATCGGCCGGCGCCTCACGCTCAACCTCGGGATCCGGTCCGAGAACGAGAACATTCCCGACTTTCGGCCGGAAGCGGACGGCGCGGCCGCGATCAAGTTCAGCCTCGCCGACAAGCTCGCACCCCGCGTGGGCGCGGCGTACGACGTGTGGGCCAACGGCCGGATGAAGGTGTTCGGCAGCTGGGGCCTTTACTACGACTGGACGAAGTACGAGTTGCCGCGCGGATCGTTCGGCGCCGAGACCTGGTGCACGAGCTATCGCGCGCTCGACACGCTGGACCTCGGCAGCATCAATCTGACGAACGCGCCGGGACGCGATCTGTGGATCACGCCGGGCTCGTGCCGTGACCGCCGCTTCCAGGCGGAGGTGGATCCGGACATCAAGCCGATGCGGCAGTCGAGCGCCAGTGGCGGTGTCGAGCTCCAG
>JANPJN010000626.1:0-2183 GCA_031425515.1 Acidobacteriota bacterium
CATCCACGACACGAGCTGGGCGGTGAGCGGCCCCGCGGATGTGCCGGTCGACCGCACCGATGTCGTGGACGCCTACATCGAGCACGCGCTGCGCGCGCTGCCGAATCCCGGGCGCCTCGGGGCGTTCAAGATCGCCATCGACACCGCGAACGGCGCCACGACGACGGTCGCGCCGAAGCTGTTCCGGCAACTGGGCTTCGACCTCGTGGTGCTGGGCGCGTCGCCCGACGGCCGGAACATCAACCTCGCCTGCGGATCGACGCACCCGGATCTGCTCTCGCGTGCCGTCGTCGAGCAGGGCTGCCGCATGGGTGTGGCGTTCGACGGCGACGGCGATCGCGCAATTTTCGTGGATGCGTCAGGCAAGGTCGTGGACGGCGATGCGGTGCTGCTGATGTGCGGCCGGCACTGGAAGGCCGAGGGGAAGCTTCAGGGCAACGCGATTGCGGCGACGGTGATGAGCAACATCGGGCTCGAGCTGGCGCTGCGCGAGAGCGACATCGAGCTGGTTCGCTGCGCCGTGGGCGACAAGTACGTGATGGAAGAGATGATCAAGCGCGGCCTTTCGATCGGCGGCGAGCAGTCGGGCCATGTGATCTTCTCCGACCACCTCTTCACCGGCGACGGGATCGTCACGGCACTGAGCGTGCTGAGCGTGATCGCGGACACGGGACGCGAGCTCGGCGATCTGGCCGGCGAGCTCGTGACGTATCCTCAGGTCCTCGTGAATGTCCGCGTGCGTGAGCGGAAGGACCTCGCGTCGGTCCCGGCGATCGCGGCCGAGATGGCGCGCGTCGAGCGCAAGCTCGAAGGGGCCGGACGGCTGCTCGTCCGCTACTCGGGAACGGAGCCGCTGGTGCGGGTCATGATCGAGGGGAAGGATCAGCAGGAGATCCAGGCGTGGGCGGCGGCGATTGCCGCCAGCGTCAAGGAACACCTGGGATGACGCCTGGCGCCGGGCCGGCCCTGAGCGTCAACGTCAACAAGGTCGCCACGCTGCGCAATTCGCGGGGGGGCGATGTGCCCCGCGTGCTCGATGCCGTCCAGGTGTGCATCGACGCAGGCGCGGCCGGCATCACCATCCATCCACGCGCAGACGAGCGGCACGTCACGGCGCGGGACGCGCGCGACATCGCCGCGCACCTGGCGCCGCTCAGAGGGCAGGTCGAGTTCAACATCGAAGGGGATCCGCGCCCGGATCTCGTCGCGCTCGTGCTCGACCTCCGGCCCGATCAGTGCACGCTCGTGCCGGTGTTTCCGGGCGAGGTGACCAGCCAGGCCGGGTGGTCCGCCGAGACGCCTGCCGCCGATCTGGCGGCGATCGTGGCGAAGTTTCAGGCCGCCGGCGTGCGCGTGAGCCTGTTCGTCGATCCGGCAGAGGCGCCGGTCCGCTGGGCGGCCGCCATGGGGGCCGACCGAATCGAGCTCTACACCGAGCCATTCGCGCGGGCGTTCGCCGCCGGCCCGGAAGAAAGCGCCGCAAGCTTCGGGCGCTATGCCGCCGCCGCGCACGTGGCCGCCGACGCCGGCCTGGGCGTGAATGCCGGGCACGATCTCGACCTCGACAATCTCGTCCTCTTCCGCACGTTGCCGCACCTCGCGGAGGTTTCGATCGGCCACGCGCTCATCAGCCACGCGTTATGTGTCGGCCTCGACCGCGCCGTCCGCGACTACGCCGCGGCCCTGGCCGGCCGCTGACCCCCGCGGCACCCCGCGCCGTCGCACCACGCCCGATCCCGCGGACAGAAGAACACGGACGACACGGATTCACACGGACGCACACGGAGGGATTCCACCGCAGCCTGCCGCCCCCCGCTGCGCGCGGAGAGCGGGTCTGGAGGCGAGATCGCGAGCACGACTCGTTCGCGGGTCCCACCTCCAGACCCGCTCTCTTCGCCGGCCAGAGGCCGGCGCGCGGCAGGCTCGACCAGCAGCACGTTTGGGCGCGACCCCTCCGTGGATGTCCGCGCTCGACCGTCACATCCGTGTGCTCTCGTCAGTCACAGTTACATCGGGAGTCCGAAACCGCACGGTCCGGGCCCCCGGCAGCCGGATCGGCGGGACAGGCGGCCCGTCAGGGCTGTCTGTGGACGGGCCGGAGGCGAGTTGCTAAGATTGCGTCATCCGGGACCGCAGCCGTTCCCTTCCAGAAATGCGTAAAGAATCCATCGTATTTGGCGTTG
>JANPJN010000627.1:0-2686 GCA_031425515.1 Acidobacteriota bacterium
CCGGCCACGCGCACGAGCACACTAGACATCACAGAGCACCACCGCTTCGCGAAGAGAGGTCAACGGATCCCGCGTCGGCACGAACTCGTGCGCGACGTAGCCCTGGTAGCCGGTATCGGCAATCGCGGCGCAGACCGTGGCCCAGTTCAGTTCCTGCGTCGCGTCGAGCTCGTGGCGGCCCGGCACGCCGCCGGTGTGGAAGTGCGCGAGGTAGTCCTTGTTGTCGCGGATCGTGCGGATGACGTCTCCCTCCATGATCTGCATGTGGTAGATGTCGTAGAGGAGCTTGATGCGCGGCGAGGCGACGGCCTTGACGACCGCAACGCCAAAGGCGGTGTGATCGCCGTGATAGTCCTTGTGATCGACCTTGCTGTTGAGCAGCTCGACGCAGACCGTGACGCCTGCCTGTTCCGCAATCGGCTTGATGCGGTTCAGCCCCGCGATGCAGTTGTCGATCGCCTCGCTGTCGCCCATGCCGCGACGGTTGCCGAAGAAGGTGATGACGTTCGGCACCTTCTGCGCGGCCGCCTTCGGAATGCTCTGCTCGAGGTTGCTGACGATCTTGTCGTGGTTCGCCTTGACGTTGAGTCCGTCCGGGATCGAGCCTCCGCCGGCGTTGCCCATCGAGCACACGAGCCCGAAGTCGCGGACGATGGCCCAGTCCGGCTCGTTCAGCAGGTCGATCGCGGGAATGCCCATTGCCGCGACGGCCTTGCAGAATTCGGGCATCGGAATTTTCTGGTAGCACCAGCGCGAGACCGACTGCTTCAGCCGCCCCTTCGTGACGGCCTTCCCGCCGGCCGACTGCCCCTCCGCCGAGGTTGCGGTCGCGAGGCCCGCCAGCGCCCCTGCCCCAGCCGCCAGTGCCTGCCGACGACTCACCTCTCGCATGCTGCCTCCAGAACACCACCCTCCAAACCGGAGCGCGCCGAGCCTCGAGCGGCGGGCGGATGATGATACCTGCAATCCCACCTTACCGCCTGAAGCTTTGAATGAACGTCGTCACCGCCTGCATAAGGTCCGATTCGACCTCCGCCGTGAAGGGTGACGTCCGCGTCTCGTAGCCCCCCTCGGAGAAGGCCCGCGCCGTCGGCAGATAGCCGAACCAGCCATTGGTATATCCGAAGTACATCGTGTGGGAAAACGGGGACCTGGCTCGAACCTCCATGGCGATCTCGCAGAACATCTCGACCGGAGCGGACCAGATCACGGAGTCTTTGATACGCACGAACCGGATGGGCAGCCGAAGCAGCGGACGGCCGTCCGACGCCGCGGCCGCGTACGGCGCCAGTTCCGGGGGCCAGACGAGGCCCGGGCGGCGAGCGGTCTCGAGCACGCGTTCGGCGTGGCGCAGAATGACGTCGCCGGTCCCCCCCTTGATGGCGGCGACTGCTGCCAGAATGCGGTCGCCCAGCAGCACGCGGAACTGCGACAAGTGCCCGGCCTTCGCCGTCGGATAGACCGAGTAGATCGGCGCGATGTCCCCGGCCGCACCATTGACATACAGGAGCGGCGCACCCAGCTTCTCTTCGACGTAGCTGGCCACGACGCCCGGCCCGTCGCCGCTGATGCTCAGGTTGTCCCCGCTCATGACAGTTCCGTGCATGGCGTAGTTGGCCACGAGCGCGAGAAGGCTGCCGTCCAGGCGGGTCAGCCTGATCAGGTTGATCTGTCGATCGACAGGGCCGTCCGGGTTCAGGCCGAGCGAGACGCTCCCGTCCACGTCCCTGGCGCGGCGATTGATGTTCGCGTTCGATGTGCCTGTGCCAAAGGCGATGAGCGCCGGCTCCAGCCTGTCTCGCGCGAGCCGCACTGCTCCGATCAGTGCGGACGTGACCAGGGCGGAATAATCGCGGTCCCATTCATGGTCGGATCTCCCGAGCAGCGCCTTGTACATGTCGGGCGGCCCGACCTCGGGCGCCGCGTGTGTGTGCGTGACGCTCCACAACACCTGCGCAGGGGTGATGCCGGTGGCGGCCTGCAGATCCCGCATGACGCTGTCGTACAGAGTCGGCGAGAAGAGGCACAGGTCGCTCGCAATCAGGTAGACCTGGGTGGCCTCCGCGTCGAGTGCGATCACGCGGTGATAGATGTGGTCGAGCACGCCGGTAGACTGCCGGGCCTGGTAGCCCATCAGCCATTGCGGTGATGCTGGCGTGATATCGACCTTGACGGCTGCGGCGCGGAGCTGCCGGCTGCCTGGGCTGGCGGCCAGTGGAACCGGCCGCGACGGGGATCCCGCAGCCGCCGGCGGCGTCTGCGCCCGCTCGTTGGCTCCGCCGGTGACCCTCGTGATCGCCAGGATCAAGAGCGTGACGATTGCCGCCCGCCGCGCCGCGTGTCTCGAAGCCACCATGATTCGGGTCCCTCCGTCCCGGCGACGGCCGCACCAGTCGGGCGGTCCGAGCCGGCGCGCTTATACCATCCGCTCTTCCGCTGAGTCAACGAACGGGCGGCACGGCAGTCCCCCGCGACAGTCGACTCGGAAAAGGCGCATACTCTCGCGCCATGAGCACAGTCGCGTCGCCCGAGCAGGCCGCCGCTCCTCCGAATCCATACGCCCTCACCCGCTCCGCGATCGAAGAGCCGCCCACGCACCTGCTTGCAGCCCTGCGCCGCATCGGGCCCGGCATGGTCCTGGCGGCATCAATCGTCGGATCCGGCGAGCTCATTGCGACGACGACGC
>JANPJN010000628.1:0-11119 GCA_031425515.1 Acidobacteriota bacterium
CTTCATCGGATCGAACTTCGTGCGCTACGCCCTGGCGGTCCATCCCGACTGGAATGTGACGACGCTCGACAAGCTGACGTATGCGGGCCGGATGGAGAACCTGCAGGACGTGCTGAACCATCCGCGGCACACCTTCGTGCAGGGGGACGTGGCGGACCCGGGGACCGTGACGCCGATCGTGTCGGCCGCGGAGATCGTCGTGCATTTCGCCGCCGAGACGCATGTGGACCGGTCGCTGATGAATGCAGGCGAGTTCATCAACACCGACGTGTTCGGCACGTTCGTGATGCTGGAGGCCGCGCGCCAGGCGCCGGCGCTCCGGCGCTTCGTGCAGATTTAGACCGACGAGGTGTATGGCGCCGTCATGGAAGGGGCCAGTCGCGAGACCGACGAGCTCAAGCCGCGCAACCCCTACTCGGCGAGCAAGGCCGGTGCGGACCGGCTGGCGTACAGCTACTGGGCGACGTACGACGTGCCGGTGATCGTGACCCGCGCGTCGAACAACTACGGCCCGTTCCACTTCCCCGAGAAGGTGATTCCGCTCTTCATCACCAACGCCATCGACGACATTCCGGTGCCGCTCTACGGCGACGGGCAGCAGGAGCGGGACTGGCTGCACGTGGGCGATCACTGCCGGGCGGTGGATCTCCTGATCGAGCGCGGAACGTCGGGCGAGGTCTACAACGTCGGCGGCGGCAATCACGTGCGCAACGTGGAGCTGACGAAGCAGATCCTCGATCTGCTCGGCAAGCCGCACACCCTCATCCGGCCGGTCGCCGACCGGCCCGGACACGACCGCCGCTACTGCGTCAACACGTCGAAGCTGCAGGGGCTCGGCTGGGTGCCGCAGGTGCCGTTCGACGTCGGACTGCGCCAGACCGTCGAGTGGTTCCAGCAAAACGAATGGTGGTGGAGGCCGATCAAAGAAGCCGACCCCACGTTCCGCGCGTACCTCGACGCCCAGTACGGCGCGCCACGCCCCTGACGGCTCCCCGTGCCTGGTCCCCCACTGGTCACGGGCGGCGCCGGCTTTGCCGGCAGCCACCTCATCGAGCACCTGCTCGACGACGCGCCGGTCGTGGCCGCCTGGTCGCACCGCGACCGTTCTGACGCGGGCGACGGCCCGCGCCGGATCCGGTGGGCCGCGGTGGACATCCTCGACCGCGACGCCGTCGCGCGCGCCCTGGCGGAGACGCGCCCGTCCGTCATCTATCACTGCGCCGGATCGGCCCACGTCGGCAGCGCATGGACGGATCCCGCCACCCCGCTCCGGGTGAACGTCATCGGCACGCATCATGTGATCGAGGGCGTACGGGCCGCGGGGCTGACGTGCGCGGTGCTGGTGACCGGGTCGGCGCTGGTGTACCGGCCGGCCACCGATCCCATCACGGAGGATCACCCGCTCGCGCCAGCGGATCCGTACGGAGTGAGCAAGCTGGCGCAGGAGACGCTCGCGCTTGGCACCGCGGATGTGCCGGTGTTCCTCGTGCGCCCGTTCAATCACGCCGGGCCGCGGCAGTCGGACGCCTACGTCACGTCCAGCTTCGCGCGGCAGATTGCCGGGATCGAAGCCGGGCTCCGCGAGCCGGTGCTGCGCGTCGGCAACCTCGAGGCGCGGCGCGACATCACCGATGTGCGCGATACGGTCCGTGCCTACCCTCGCGTCGTGGCGCGGGGCTCCGTCCGCCGGCCCTACAACGTCTGTTCCGGGCGAGCGTATCGCGTGCGGGACCTCCTCCACACGCTGGTCGAGATGTCTTCGGCGTCGATCCGCATCGAAGTGGACCCCGCCAGACTGCGGCCGAGCGACATCCCCACGATCACGGGCAGCCGGGATCGGATCCGCGACGAGACGGGGTGGGAGCCCTCGATCCCCATCGAGCGGACGCTGGCGGATCTGCTCACCTACTGGCGGGACCGGACACCGCGACCGTGATGCAGGCAATGCCGCGCTTCTCCGAAGACAGCCGGCAGGCCCTGCACCTCGCGATCGGCAGCCTGGCGGTGCTGCTGCGCTTCGCGGCGTGGTGGGAAGCGGCGGTGCTGGTCGGCATGGTGCTCACGTGCAATCTGTACGTGATGCGCCGTTTCTCGCACCCGTCCGTGTACCGCGACACCGAGCGGCGGCGGCGCTTCCTGTCGGGTGTGGCACTCCATCCGTTCGCCATCCTGCTGCTCCTCTTCCTCCTCCCGGATCGGCTCGACATCGTCGCGGCCGCCTGGGGAGTGCTGGCGTTCGGCGACAGCATGGCGACGCTCGTCGGCGTGCATGTGCCGACCTGGCGCATTCCCTGGAACCGGACGAAGTCCGTGGGTGGCAGCGCGGCGTTCGTGCTGTGCGGAGGTGCGGCCGGCGTGGGGCTCTGCTGGTGGTGCCGTCCAGCGATCATCCCGCCACCGTATCTGTGGTTTGCCATCGCCGGCCCGATTCTCGCGGTTCTCGCGGCGGCCGCCGTCGAGACGATTCCCATCCGCCTGGACGACAGCGTGTCGGTCGCGGGCACGGCGGCCGCGGTGCTCTGGTGGGTGTCGCTCGTCAGCGAGGATGCTCTGGGGAGCTTCGCACGGGCGTCGCTCCCGATGCTGCCCGTGGCCCTGGGCGTCAATGGCGCCGCGGCGGCGGCCGGATACGCGATGAAGGGGATGTCCCGCAGCGGCGCGGTCCTCGGAACGGTGACTGGGACCGCGATTCTGCTGGCGACCGGCTGGGGCGGGTGGAGCTTGCTGGTGGCGACCTTCGTGATGGCCGTCGGCACGTCCCGTCTCGGGCTGCGCCGGAAGACTCGTCTTGGCATCGCCGAAGGGCGCGGCGGCCGCAGGGCGGCAGGCAGCGTCGTGGCGAATACCGGAGTGGCGGCAGCCGCCGCCGTGCTGTCGGCCGTCAGCTACGCCCAGGGGCCGGCACTCATCGGCTTCGTCGCGGCGCTCGCCGCGGGGGGCAGCGACACGATGGCGAGTGAAACGGGCAAGGCATGGGGACGGAAGGTTGTGCTCTTTCCCTCTCTCCGGCGCGTGGCCCCCGGGACGCCGGGTGGCATCTCGATCATCGGCACGGCCGCGGGGCTTGCTGGTGCCGCGGGGCTCGGCGCCATCGGGGCCGCCACGGGTCTCGTCGAGTGGGGATCGGTCCTGCCTGTCATCGCGGGCGCCACGGCGGGCGCCTTCACCGAGAGCGCGCTCGCGTCCCGGCTCGAGGCCTCGGGCATCGTCAATAACGACGTGCAACTTCCTCAACACCGCGGTCGCCGCGGCCGTCGCGGTGTTGATTGCGAAGTCCATCTAAGCGGTGGAGAGCGCTTGACGTCAGGCGAACATAAGGCGAAACTACGCGAGTGGCCGACCAGCCGCTCATCTTCGATCTGGGCAAGCGCCCACCGACGACCCGGACGCTCGCCCTGCGCGTGCGCGCCGAGGGAGCCGACGCGGCGCTGGACGAATCCCAGCGTCGGGCAGACGAGGCCCGGTATCAGGAGATCACCTGCCGCTCCGCGTTGAATCCCGTCCAGGGGATGCCGTTCAACTGGACGCTGAACCCGTACCGCGGATGCACGCACGCCTGCCACTATTGCTTCGCGCGCCGGTATCAAACGCAGTTCGAACTGGGGCCGGGCGACCACTTCTCCACCGTCATCTTCGTCAAGACCAACCTCGTGGAGGTGCTGCGGCGGGAGCTCGACAAACCGTCCTGGGTGCGCGAGCAGGTCGCCGTCGGCACCGCGACGGATCCGTATCAGCCGATCGAAGGGCACTATCGCCTGACGCGCGGATCGCTCGAAGCGCTGCTCGCCGCACGCACCCCCGTCGGCCTCGTCACAAAGGGTCCGATGGTCGTGCGGGACGCGGATCTGCTCGCCAACATCGGACGCACCGCCGGCTGCACGGTCTACATGAGCGTGCCTTCCGTGGACGAGGATGCCTGGCGGGCGCTCGAGCCCGGCACCGCGCACCCGCTGCAGCGTCTGCGCGCCGTGCGACGGCTGCGGGACGCCGGCGTCAACGTCGGCGTCCTGATGGCGCCGGTCGTCCCCGGCTTCACCACGCAGCCGTCGAAGCTGGAAGCCACGATCAAGGCGATTGCCGATCACGGCGCGGCCTTCATGGGGGCGAACGTCATGTATCTGAAGGGAGGCACGAGGGACCACTTCATGGGGTTCCTTGCGCGTGAGTTTCCCGAGATGACGGAGCGGTACGGCCGGCTGTATGCGGGCGCATATGCGTCGGCCGACTACGTCAAGGCCGTGCGGGCCGTGATCGACGGGATCCAGCAGCGATACGATGTGCGGCCGCGCGGCGGCCCGTCGCGCGAGGCAACCGGGCCCACGCCAGACTCAGGCAGCGACGAGGAGCAGACCGCGTTCGCCTGGAAAACATAGGGCGGGCGCGCAGGCGGGTTCGGCGAGATGCCGGAACGGGCGCAGAGGCCGGGGCGCGCGCGCCGGTCCGTCCGGACCTCAGGCGATGGCCGCAAGCCGGGAGTAACCGCTGTCGGCGCGCGCGACATCCACCTCGACCCGGCCCTCCCGCACGACCGCCGTGAACGCCTCTCCCTCCGCCCACCGCTGGCTGATCGGCAGCTTGATCCGCGTTTCGATCACACGCTTGAGGAACCGCGCGCCGTAGGCGAGGCTGTAGCCCTCGTTGACGACCTGCTCGAGCGCGTCTGGTGTGACCGCGAGCGTCCGTCCGCTCTTCTGCAGCGACCTGGCGATCTTCGCAATCTGCTGCTCGGCGATCTGCCGGACCTCGTCCTTCGCGAGCGGACGGAAGATCACCACCTCGTCTATCCGGTTCCTGAACTCCGGCGAGAAGCGCCGCTCGAGCTCGCGGGTGATCTCCCCCTGCACCTGCTCCACGCCGACCTGCTTCGAGTAGAACCCGAGAGGGCTGCTGAGTTTTCGGAAGCACTCCGACCCGATGTTGGACGTCATGATCACGATGGCATCGCTCAGGTAGACGCGCTTGCCACGGCCGTCCGTGATCCACCCCTCGTCGAACGCCTGGAGGAACACGTTCAGCATGCTCGGACTGGCCTTTTCCACCTCGTCCAGCAGCACCACGCAGTATGGCGAGTCCTTCAACCGGTTCGTGAGTGCGCCGCCGCGCTCGGACCCCACGATACCGCGCGGCATGCCGATCAGTTTGTCCACCGCGACGGCGCCGTCCTGATACTCCGACATGTCGATGCGCACCATCTTCTGCTCGTCGCCGAACAGGAACTCCGCCACCGACTTCGCCAGCTCGGTCTTGCCCACGCCGGTGGGCCCGAGAAACAGCAGCACGCCGTCGGGCCGATCGAACCCGTCCTTCAACGGGCCCTTGTTCAGCACGAGCCGGCGTGCGACGGCATCGATCGCCTCGCGCTGCCCGACGACCCTGGCACCGAGGCGGCCCTCCATGTCCTTGAAGCGCGCCGACACCTCACGGAAGACCATGTCTTCAGGGATCTGCGCCACCTTCGAGATGACGCTCACGACGTCGGCCGCGGTCACGTCGCGGCGACGGCCGATCTCCGCCTTGACGGACGCAGTGTCGAGCCAGCCGATCACCTTGTCGGGCAGCTGCAGATGCCGCATATAGCGCGGCGACATCTCGAGCGCCGTCTCGATTGCCTCGTCCTTGATCCGCACCGAGTAGTTCCGCTCGAGACGCGGGCGTAGGCTGAACAGGATGTCGCGGGTCTGGGCGATCGACGGCTCGTTGATCTGCACGATCCGGAAGCGGCGCGCGAGCGCTTCATCCTCCTGGATGAACTCCTTGTACTCACTCAGCGTGGTCGCACCGATGATCCGGACCTCGCCGCGTGCGAGGACGGACTTGAACACGTTGGCCGCGTCCGACGGGGCGCCGAGCGCCGAGCCCGCGCCGATCATCGTGTGCACTTCGTCGATGAAGAGAATCAGGTTCGGGTGCTCCTTGATCTCCCGGATCACGTTCTGCATCCGATCCTCGAACATCCCCCGCAGCATGGTCCCCGCGACCATCGTGTTCATCTGGAGGTTGACGATCTGGCAGTCGCGCAGCCGCACCGGCACCGTGTCCGGCTCGAACTCGATCCGGCGCGCGAGCCCTTCGGCGATGGCCGTCTTGCCGACCCCCGGTTCTCCGAGCAGCAGCACGGAGTTGGCGCGCTCGCGATGGCAGAGCACCTCGAAGACCTGGTCCATCTCGAGATCGCGGCCGAAGACGGGCGGCACCTTGTCCTGGTGCGCAAGGTGATTGAGGTTGGTGGCGAAGTGCTTGAGGAAGGGCGGCAACTCGAAGCGCTTCTTGAGGCGCTCCTCGCGCATCTCCTGGTCGCGCATCCGGCTGGCAAGCCTGGTCACGAGCGCGTCGGGCTCGATGCCGTGACGCCGGAGGATGGACACGGGTACGCCCTGCGTCTCCTCGAAGATGGCCGAGAAGAGGTCGGCGGCCTCGAGCGCGTGCCGGCCCGAGCGGCTGGCCTGCAGCAGCGCCAGCTTGAACAGCAGCCTGGTCGAGGGGGCCACTCGAAGGTCACGACCCGAGCCGCTCGGCAGCAGGTGCAGGTGCTCTTCGAGGGCGAGGAGGATCTCGTGGGGGTTCATCTCCACGTCGCGCATGACCTGCCCGAACATGTCCCATTCGACCTGCGCGAAGGCCAGACACAGATGTTCGTTGGTCAGCAGCGCATGTTCGCGCCGCCTGGCGTCATCGAAAGCGCGGTCGACAACGCGCACGGCTGACTCGGCGAGCTTGTTCTGCGGAATGTCGAAGTCTTCCACGAGCGCCTCCTCCACGGCCAGCGTCCGGAGGACGCCGGCGGCCGTGCTCACTGAGAAACAGCAAAAGGAAGGCCACCGCCCGGGGATGGAAATCCGCCGCGAAGAGCGCAGGAAAGCGTGACGCGAGGCGTCGGGTGCTGGGGGACGCGAGGGAAGGCGCGGAAGGAGAGCGGGTGAGGCGGCGCCGTGGCGCCTGCCTCACCCATTATGGTCAGCGGTTTTCTTAGCGGGACTGACCGAGCAGCGCCGCCACGCGGGCCTCGGTCGGGGGATGGCTGCTGAACAGCGCCATGAGACCCGCGCCCGCAAACGGTTTCACGATGAACATGTGCGCGGTCGCGGGATTGGCGTCGAGCGGAACCCGCTTCGAGATCGCATCAATCTTGCGGAGCGCGTCGGCCAGACCGTAGGGATTGCCGGCGATCTCCGCGCCACCGGCGTCCGCCGCGAATTCCCGCGAGCGCGAGATCGCCATCTGGATCAGCATGGCGGCAAACGGAGCGAAAATCATCGTGGCAATCAGCGCGATGGGGTTCGACCCGCCCCGCTCGTCACGCCCGCCGTAGCCACCAAAGAGCGCGGCGAAGTGGGCCATGCGCGCGACCATCATGATGGCCGCCGCGACGGTCGCGGCGACCGAACTGATCAGGATGTCGCGGTGGCGGACGTGCGCCAGCTCGTGCGCAATCACCCCTTCGAGCTCGGGATCGCTGAGCGCCTGAAGAATGCCCTCCGTCGCCGCCACGGCCGCGTGCGAGGGATTGCGCCCGGTGGCGAAGGCATTGGGCGAGGCGTCCGGAATCACATACACCTTTGGCATCGGCAGGTTCGCCCGCGCGGCGAGCCGTTCGACCATGCCGTAGAGGCGATGGCCGGGCCCCACCTCCGCCGCCTTGTACATACGGAGGACGATCTTGTCCGAGAACCAGTACGTGCCCAGGTTCATCAGCGCCGCGAACACGAAGGCGGTCGCCAACCCTCCCGCGCCGCCCAGCACTTCCCCGAGCCCGAGCAGCAGCGCACTCAGGGCTCCCAGCAGAAACGCCGTCTTCAACCCGTTTGCCATAGTGTTATTTTACCAAAGCTCCAACCGTCAGCCTTCTATACTGTGGTCATGATGCGGCACGCGCTCCTGACCGTTCTGTTCGTGGGTTTTGCCGGTTCCCTGCCAGCTCAGGTGCCGGCGCCGTTTCCCCGGCCGGGTCAGCAGCCAGCCGCCCCCCGACCCCAGAGCCCTCCGGTGGCGGCGCCCGTCCAGCCCCCCGTCCAGCCTCCCGTCCAGCCTCCCGCCGCGGCGGCCCAGCCCGATGAGGCCCCGGGAGAAGCCGTGCTCGGCGTCCCCATCTATCCGTCCGCGCAGTACCTTGAATCTTATGACGCCGGCCGCGGGCAGCGGTTCCACATCTTCGGGACCGAGTCCGATTACGCCCAGATCGTGGCGTTCTACAAGAACGTCCTGAAGCAGCGGGGGGATTCGACGTTCGAAGAGCCGCCGGTCCACATGTTCGAGCTGGGCAGGTTTCGCGAGGAGACCATGGGGTTCCCGCCGAGTGTGACGGTGAAGGACTACACCTGGGGAGGCTCGCAGGGGTATCTGAACCCGAAACGGGGGGGCTCGCCGGTGCGGTTCCGGACGATTATCCAGGTCGTGCCTGCACCCGCCGCCGCCGCGAAGTAGGGCCGACCGGTGGATCAGTCAGCTTTCAGATAAATCGCGCTGCCCTTGTCGCGGAACTCGCGCGACTTGTCTTCCATCCCCCGGGCGGCTTCTTCAGCCGCCATGGTCCTGACCTGCTGCGTCAGTTCCATCGAGCAGAACTTCGGTCCGCACATCGAGCAGAAATGCGCGACCTTGGCGCCGTCGGCCGGAAGCGTTGCGTCGTGGTAGGCGCGGGCCGTGACCGGATCGAGTGCCAGGTTGAACTGGTCTTCCCATCGGAACTCGAACCGCGCCTTCGACAGCGCATCGTCCCAGGCCTGCGCGCACGGGTGCCCCTTGGCCAGATCCGCCGCGTGCGCGGCGATCTTGTACGCGATCACGCCCGCCTTGACGTCGTCGCGATCCGGGAGCCCGAGGTGCTCCTTGGGGGTGACGTAGCAGAGCATCGCGGTGCCGTACCAGCCGATCTGCGCGGCGCCGATCGCCGAGGTGATGTGGTCGTAACCGGGTGCGATGTCGGTGGTGAGCGGGCCCAGCGTGTAGAACGGCGCTTCGCCGCACCAGTCGAGCTGCTTCTCCATGTGCTCCTTGATGAGATGCATGGGGACGTGGCCCGGGCCTTCGTTCATCACCTGGACGTCATATTCCCAGGCGATCCGGGTGAGCTCGCCCTGCGTTTTCAACTCGGCGAACTGCGGCTCGTCGTTGGCGTCGGCGATGGAGCCAGGGCGCAGGCCGTCGCCAAGCGAGAACGAGATGTCGTAGGCCCGCATGATCTCGCAGATCTCGCGGAAGTGCGTGTAGGTGAAGTTCTCCTGGTGATGGGCGAGGCACCACCGCGCCATGATCGAGCCGCCGCGCGACACGATGCCGGTGAGCCGACGGGCGGTCATGGGGATGTAGCGCAGCAGCACGCCGGCGTGGACCGTGAAGTAGTCCACCCCCTGCTCTGCCTGCTCGACCAGCGTGTCGCGATAGACCTCCCACGTGAGGTCCTCCGGCTTGCCGCCGACCTTTTCGAGAGCCTGGTAGATCGGCACGGTGCCGATCGGCACGGCGGAGTTGCGCAGGATCCACTCGCGGGTTTCGTGGATGTCGCGTCCTGTCGAGAGGTCCATCACCGTGTCGGCCCCCCACAGGGTGGCCCAGCGGAGCTTTTCCACCTCCTCCTCGATGGACGAGGAGACGGCGGAGTTGCCGATGTTCGCATTGATCTTCACCGCGAAGTTGCGGCCGATGATCATCGGCTCGAGCTCCGGGTGGTTGATGTTGGCGGGGATGATCGCGCGGCCGCGCGCGACTTCCGAGCGGACGAATTCCGGATCGAACCCCTCGCGAACCGCGATGAAGGCCATCTCGGGCGTGATGACGCCGGTCCGCGCGTAGTGCAGCTGCGTCACGGCGCCGTCGCCGCGCAGCGCCGAGCGCATGCCGGCGGCCAGCGTCGGCGGCATCGGCCGCGGATCCGCGACGGCCGGCTGGTAGGATCGCGGACGCTCCCGCACGCCGCCGCGCGCGGCTATCCAGTCCCGTCGCAGCGGCGGCAGCCCCTCGCGCACGTCGCAGCCCTGCGGGCCGCTCGTGTCGTATACGCGCAGCGGAGGCTCGTCGCCCGAGAGCACGATCTCGCGCATCGGCACGCGATCGACGAACACCTTGCGGGAGTTCGGGAATGCCGCGCGGAAATCAGAGGACTGCAGGGGCTGCAGCGGCGTGCGTGTGACCATGGGGGTTCCTGCCCTGCACTATAGCACCGCTGCCTGGCTCACCCGAGCTTCCGCAGGATGAAGCACTTGAGGTAATAGGTCTCCGGCACGGTGAGCAGCACCGGGTGGTCGCGCCCCTGCATGCGCTTCTCGACCACGGTGACCTCAGCGTGCGCGTCGACAGCGGCGGCGGCCAGCACGTCGGCGAAGTCTCCCTCGCTGACGTTGTACGAGCAGCTGCAGGTCACGAGGTAGCCGCCCGGCGCCAGAAGCTTCAGCGCCCGGAGATTGATCTCCTTGTAGCCGGACAGCGCCTTGCGCAGCGCTCCCTTGTTCTTCGCGAAGGCCGGGGGGTCGAGCACGATCGTGTCGAAGCGCTCCCGCCGGCGTTCGAGCTCGCGCAGCTCGTCGAAGACGTTCATCGTGCGCGCCTCGACATTGGTGAGGCCGTTCCGGTTCGCGTTGTCGCGAATCTGCGCCACCGCGGCCTCCGAGATGTCAACGGCGACAACCTCCGTGCACCGCGGCGCCAGGGCGAGCGCGAAGCCCCCGTGGTAGCTGAAGGCGTCGAGCAGGCGGCCATGCGCGTATGCCGCCGCGGCGATCCGGTTCTCGCGCTGGTCGAGGAACAACCCTGTCTTCTGTCCGTGGTACGGGTCCACGCGGTAGCTCACGGCCCCCTCGCGTACGTCGATGGTCTCGGGCACTGTGCCGTAGAGCACGTCCACGCGCTGTTCGAGGCCTTCGAGCAGCCGCACGCGCGGATCGTTGCGCGCGAGGATGCCGGCCGGGGCCATGAGGTCGACCAGGAGCCGGGAAATCTCGGGCAGCAGGCGGTCCACCCCCTGGGACAGCGCCTGCAGCACGAGGTAGTCGCCGTAGCGATCGACGATGAGCGAGGGGAGACGATCGGCGTCGCCGTGCACGACGCGCCAGGCCGTCGAGTCGATATCGAGCGAGGCCCGGAAACGCACCGCCTCTTCCAGCCGGGCCTTCCAAAGCGCCAGGTC
>JANPJN010000629.1:0-2758 GCA_031425515.1 Acidobacteriota bacterium
CAGATCGGCCGCCTTGATGTAGTCCCGCAGGTAGTCGGTCCAGTAGATCGCCTCCTGCACGACGCCCCGGTACATGTCGACCACGTACAGCGTGCCGTCGGGCCCGCCCAGCAGATTGACCGGCCGGAAGCGCTCGTCCCACGACGCGAGAATCTCGCCGCGCTTGTAGCCGTCCACCGCCGTCAGCCGGCCGGCGCCGTCGTCCACGATCTTGTAGCGATGGACGAGGTTGGTCGTCGAATCCGTGATGAAGGCGTCGCCGTACAACTCCTTCGGCAACTGATCGCCGCGGTAGATCACGGGTGTGCCGACGCCCTGAATCGTGACGGAGCTGTCGTCGGGCCTGAAGAACTGGTCGCGATACCCGCGGTTGACGCCGCGCGTGGCGCGGGTCGGCCAGATGGTCGAGGCCTCGCGCGAGATGAGGGGATCGTACAGGCCGCGCGTGCGCGCCAGGTTCGGATTGCGTGCGTAGTACCGCGCCGCCAGCAGATCGACGAAGAGCGGCGCATCGTTCACGTTCCGGAATATCCGCCCGGCGTCGTCCTGTGTGGCGCCCCACTGCCCGCGGCTCAGCGTCGGCTGTGTCTCGAAGGTGTTCCCCTTCAGACGAAGATGCCAGTCGTGCTCGGACGTGTAGATGGTGTTGTCGAGCCCCCAGAACAGGCTGTTGGCGTTGTGCTCGATGCTGGCTTCGCCGCGGCCGTAGGTGCTGTTGACGAGCTCCTTCGTGTCGGCCTTCAGGTCGCCGTCGGTGTCCTTCATCAGCCAGAGATTCGGCGGCTCGCCGACGAGGACGCCGTGCTCGAGGACCTTCAGCGCGCGGGGCAGCACGAGCTTGTCGGCGAAGACCGTTCGCTTGTCCATCACGCCGTCGCCGTCGAGATCCTCGAGCACGGCCACGTCGTTGATGGGCTCGCGCGAATTCATCGCATTGGCTTCGGACATGAAACCGGGCATCTCGAGGACCCACAGGCGGCCGCTCGCATCGAAGTCGATCGCGATGGGATCCATCACGAGCGGCTCTTTCGCGACGAGCTGCGCACGGTAGCCGGGCGGCAGCGAGAACGTCTTCAGCTCTTCTTCGGCCGTGAGGACGGGAGCTTTGGTCGGCGTCTTGCGCACCGTCGGCGGCCACGCCGGGCGCGCGGGCTGAGCCTGCGCGGCCGACGGCCTGGCCGCGGCGGGCTGCGTCTGCACCGCGTGCACGACGCCCAGCGAAGCGATCGCCAGCGCCACTCCGCCGGCCGCGACACGCGTCTTGGAGAACGTCATAAAAACTCGGAGCTCAGGGAGATGGGGACCTACTCGACCGGCATCAGCCGCGCGAGCACGCCCGGCGTGGACTGCGACAGGCTCTGCCCCGGCAACTGCATGAGCACATACAGGTAGCCGTCCGGCCCGAGGACCACATCGCGAATGCGCCCGAACTGATTGAAGACGACTTCCTGGTGCGTGACCTTCCCGCCTTCGATCTCGAGACGACGCAACTGCTGCCCGCCGAGGCCGCCCATCAGGAGGTTGTTCTTCCAACCGGGATATTTCGTGCCGGCGTAGAAGGCCATGCCGCTCGGGGCAATCGTCGGCGTGTAGTACACGACCGGCTGCTCCATGCCCTCTTCCGCACGTTTGGTGATGCCGGGCTGCACGCCCATCGTGATCACGCCCCACCCGTAGTTGCGGCCAGGCTCGATGATGTTGACTTCGTCGCCCCCCTGCGGTCCGTGCTCGGACTCCCAGAGCTTGCCGGTCACCGGATCCCACGCCAGCCCCTGCGGATGGCGATGGCCGTAGCTCCAGATCGACGGGACCGCGCCGGCGCGCCCGACGAACGGATTGTCCTTGGGCGCGGTGCCGTCGTCGTTGACCCGATGAACCTTGCCGAGGGGATCGGCCAGGTCCTGCGCGTGCGTCATCACGTTCTTCTCGCCGACCGTGAAGAACAGGTGTCCCTGCTTGTCGAACGTGAAGCGCGACCCGTAGTGCGCGTTCGTGGAGCTGTAGTACTGCGGCGCGGCGCGGAAGATCACCTGCTGATCCGTCCACTCGTTCTTCTGATTGATCTTGCCGCGGACGACGACCGTCATCGAGGGCGGGTCGGGCGGCCCTCCGCGCCCGCGGCCCCCGCCCTGTGGACCTGCCGGCGCACCCTGGGGTGGCGCGGCGGGTGCTCCACCGACGGCGGGCGGATTTCCTGCCGGCGCGCCCTGGGGCGCCGCGGCGGCGGGTGACGGGGACGGGCTCGCAGCAGCGGCGGCCGGATCCACCGGTGCGGGCGGCGGTGCGGTGTAGCCTGGCAGCGTTTCCGAGTAGGACAGGTAGATCCAGCCGTTGCGCGCGTACTGCGGATGCACTTCGACGTCGAGCAGGCCGCCGTCCTGCTTCTCCCACACCTTCGGTGTACCGGTCACCGGGGTGGACAGCAGCGTGCCCTTGTCCACGATGCGCAGCCGTCCGGGGCGCTCGGTGACGAGGATCCGTCCGTCAGGCAGGAACGCGATGCCCCACGGCGTTTCGAGATTGCGCGCAACGACATCGATCTTGAATTTCTGCTTTTCCGACGTGATCACCTGGCCGTGCGGGTCGGTGACGAGCTGCGGCTTCTCCTTGAGGCTGGCGGCCTGTGTCCGGACGTAGGCGACGAGCTGCCAGATCTGCTGGTCGTTCAGCGTCGGCTTGAACGCAACCATCTCCGTCGCGGGAATCCCATTTGCGACAATCTTCGCCAGCGACTCGTCGTCGGTGCCGTGCGTCCACT
>JANPJN010000630.1:0-3807 GCA_031425515.1 Acidobacteriota bacterium
TGTGATCAATTCCTGGGGATCGTGAAGGTCGGCGGCCGTCATCGTGTTGACCACCTCGGCGGCCGTATAGCCCAGCATCCGCTCGGCTCCGACGTTGAAGATCTGGATGGTGCCCTGTGCGTCGGTTGCAATGCTCGAGAAGTTGGCGCTGTTGAAAATGGCACGCTGCAGGGCTCCCGCCTGAAGCAGCGCTTCTTCCGCCCGCTTGCGAGCTGTATTGTCGGTGCCGATCAATAAATACCCGATGATGGCGTCCTGCGCATCGCGCAGCGCCGTGATCGACACGACCGCCGGGAACCGGCTGCCGTCCTTGCGGAAGTAGGTCAGTTCGTAGATGTCCTCGATCCCACGCGACGCCTTGAACACCAGGGCTTCGAATCCTGGCGCAATCGGAGTGGCAAATTCGACGCTCAGGGCAGCCGCCCGCGCGATGACTTCCTGCGGATCGGAAATGTCGGCCGGTGTGATCTGGTTCATGACATCGACGGCCGCGTAGCCCAGCATCCGCTCGGCTCCGACGTTGAAGATTTGGATCACGCCCTTCGCGTCGGTCGCGATGCTCGAAAAATTCGCACTGTTGAAGATGGCCCGTTGCAGAGCTCCCGCTTGAAGCAGCGCGTCTTCCGCCTGCTTGCGCGCCGTGTTGTCCGTGCCGATCAGCAGGTAGCCGATGATGGCGTCCTGCGCGTCGCGCAACGCCGTGACCGACACCACCGCGGCAAAGCGGCTTCTGTCTTTGCGGATGTAGGTCAGCTCGTAGATATCCTCAATTCCCCGCGACGCTTTGAACACCAGCGCCTCGAAGCCAGGAGTAATCGGCGTGCCGAGTTCGAGGCTGAGCGCTTTGGCGCGCGCGACCAGTTCCAGCGGATCGGAGATGTCGGCCGGGGTGATCTTGTTCATCACCTCTGCGGCCATGTAACCGAGCATCCGCTCGGCGCCGACATTGAAGATTTGGATAACGCCCTTCGCGTCGGTGGCGATGCTCGAGAAGTTCGCGCTGTTGAAAATGGCGCTCTGTAAGGCCCCCGTTCTCAGGAGAGCCTCGGCTCGTCGAACGTCTATGCTGACATCAGCCGCTTCCGCATTGCTGTCGCGCGCAGTCGGCATGAGTCCCCGCCTCCACGATATCTGCCGCTCCGATGCGTTCCGGGCGCGGCCGATTTAACGGATGGCAAACGGCGTGGACGCATTGTCAGCGGCAATGTGGAACGGCCGAGCCAATGAAGAGTCTTCTCTTGTAAGGTAGTCGCACACCGCGCGATCACGCTGTGCTGTTTTGAAGACGACCGAACCCGACCCGCTGGGCGGGTGACGCCGCTGAATTTCAGAAGATATCGATGTAACGAGGGACTTTGCCCGCGACCCGTCTATCCCTTAGGGGCCCCATGGTTAGTTAAGTTTAGCATAGCCCCGAAACGCTTAGTGCCAAAGTCGCACGCCAAGCGCGATTCGTGTGCGGTCCAGTGCGTCGTCTCATGCGCGAGGGTGGCGTAGTAGCTCTCGGCGTCGCGGAAGGTCTCGAAGGGCGGCAGTACGATACTGTCCGTCGAGGGCCGGTAACAGGCACGGTTGCCGCCGTGGGCGAGCGTGGCACCGGTCGCGCCGAAGAAGTATTCCGCGCGGGCGATGCGGGCGGACACGTCGAGGCGCGGTGACGCCGGCGCGGTGTACTGCGCGGGCAGGTCGTCGATCTGTTCGACGTTAAACACGGTGTATCCCTTGAGGAACGCGAAGTTCGACGGCCTGGCGGTAGGTCATCCAGATCGGTCCGGCGAAACCCTGCATGCTGGCCGACGCCCACAGCGACAGAGTGTTGATGCCGGTGTAGGGCTGGCCTGGGGTGCCAGTGGCGGCGCCCCGCGTGCTCCGACGGTAAGCCGAAGCCGTGATTTCCCGGCGTGCGGAGCGGTTTCCGTCGTGGATGGACTGAGTCGGCTCCGACGACGCCTGAACGATGCGCCGGTACAATGGCCAAATGCTCAGCACCAGCGGCAGGCGGGCTCTTCGCGCCGGAGGCTGCCTTGCGATCGTGGTCTGCGCCGTGGCGACCCTCGCCGCGGCCGTCCTTCCATGGAAAGAGGCGAGCCCCGGCCGCGCGATCGTGCTGCCGGCCGATCATGCGAGCCATCCCGACTACAAGCTCGAATGGTGGTACTACACCGGCAATCTCGACGCGGCCGGCGGGCAGCGCTTCGGGTATCAGCTCACCTTCTTCCGCATCGGCGTGGACCCCGCGCCGGTGAACCCGTCCAAGTGGGCGGTCCGTGACCTGTTCATGACCCACCTGGCGCTGACCGACGTCAACGGTCGCACGTACCGCTTCACGGAGCGGATGAACCGGGCCGGGCCCGGGTGGGCCGGCGCATCGACGATGGGCTACCGCGTGTGGAACGAAGACTGGGAGGCGCGGCTCGACGGCGCGGGGGTGCACCGGCTGCGCGCGGCCGGCGACGGGTTTGCCCTCGATCTCGCCCTGGCGGAGGACCGGCCCGCCGTGCTCCATGGCGACCGTGGCTACAGCCGCAAGGGGTCGGTGGCCGGCAACGCGTCGCATTATTACTCGCTGACGCGCATGCCCACCCGTGGGCGCATCACGATGGCAGGCCGCACCTTCGAGGTCACTGGTCAGAGCTGGATGGACCACGAGTTCGGCACGAGCTTCCTCGAGCCGCAGCAGGTCGGCTGGGACTGGTTCTCCCTGCAACTGGACGACGGCCGCGACCTGATGGTGTTTCAACTGCGCCGTGCCGATGGGTCCATCGACCCGCGCTCGAGCGGGACGCTGGTCGAGCCTGGAGGACGCACCACGCCGATCGCACTCGCAGACGGGCTCACCCTGACGCCGGGGCGGACGTGGACGTCGCGCGCGACGGGCGCGCGCTACCCGACGGTGTGGAGAGTCACGCTCCCGGGCCGCGCGATCGACCTGACGGTCGAGGCCGCGGTGGACGACCAGGAGCTGCACGCACGCGCGTCCGGCGTGAGCTACTGGGAAGGAGCGATCGATGTGTCCGGGCAGGTACAGGGCCGTCCGGTCCGCGGCCGCGGCTACCTCGAGATGACGGGCTACACGGGAGCGCCCATGGGCCGCTTCCTGCGCTGACTCATTCCCCCTCCGATCGCTCATACGTACCGAGCCTGCGCGCGCGGCGCGCGGGGTACAGCCCGGCCAGCGCCGTGGCCAGCACCATCAGCACAGACGACTGCACCAGGAATCCCACAGGCAGGTGGAACTGGATCGTCCACCCGAAGCTCTGCACGTTGATGACGTAGATGAGCACCATCGATAGCAGCAGCCCGACCCCGAGCCCGATGGCCTGACTCACCGCCCCAATCAGCAGCGCTTCGCCCACGACCATCCGTCTGACCTGGCCCTGACCGGTCCCGATCAGGCGGAGAATGGTGAGCTCGCGCTCGCGCTCGAGGATGAGCGTCAGCAGCGTCCCCGACACGCCGAGGATCGCGACGAGAATGGCGATGAGCTCGAGCGCATACGTGATCGTGAAGGTGCTGTCGAAAATCCGCAGCACTTCGGTGCGCAGCGTCGCATTCGTATTCACGACCAGCCTGTGAGAGTCGCCAACCGCGGCCAGTAGCCGTGTGCGCGCCACTTCCGGATCGACCCCATCGCGCAGGTACACGCTGACACTCCCGACGCCGGAATCTCCGAACCGGCGCTCGAAGGTGCCGCGATCCATCACGAGCACGCCCCGGTCGTTCGAGTAGTCGTAGTAGACCGACACGATCCGGAAGGCCCTCGGCCCTTCAGGCGTCGGAAGCACCACATCGCTGCCGACATCGAGG
>JANPJN010000631.1:0-2275 GCA_031425515.1 Acidobacteriota bacterium
GGCCGGCACGGTCTGTGGGGGGTACCAGACCGGGCGCTGGTTCATCGAGAACGGCCGCCATCACGCAAGGCTGATTGCCGGGCATATCGCGCGTGGACGGTCCGAGGGCATCGCCTTCGACCGGATCCACTGGAAGACCTCCGAATAGCTCCGCACCATTCCGATACAAACCAGACCGCGAGTCAGCCGTTTCACCCCCCGAGTAATTGCAGAGCTGTATTAAAACCGCCATCAATTTCGACGCGGGTCGTGTTTTTACCTGCCGTCTACAGCTCTTCGTGTAGATTGTTCCAACGGATGAGTTGTGTTTGGAAACACGGCTGCATCTGGCGGTGCTCAAAGTCCGTGAAATGCCGTGCAGGGCGGGGTTTCCGGCGACTGGTGCCGCATTTGCGAAGCCGTCGTCGGCGGGTGACCTCGCCGCGACCCATTCCATATATCTGCCACTGACCGGGGGCCGGAGCGTCGAACCTCCGCGTCCGTTCGGTGTGCTCCGGGCGCCGCCAAGAGGGCGGGCGTTCACCGGGAAGGACAACGACACCGCATGACGACTCTGTCCCGTTCTCTTCGCGCCATCGTCTGGGGTTCGGCCACGGCGGCCTCGGCGCTCCTGTTTGCGGGCACCGCTGCCGCGCAGACGATGACGCTCGAACAGAGCAACGCCACGACCGTGCGCGGCGGGGCCTATGCCGGCGCCAACTTTGGCCGCCAGCCCGTGCTCGAGACGCGGGCCAGCAACAATCCCACCTACGTCCGGCGTGCGCTGCTGAAGTTCGATACCGACACCACGATCCCGGCCGGCCGGTCGATCGCCTCGGCGCGCCTGACGATCACGATGGCCGGAGGGAACAGCGAGGCGCGGCTGGTGTCGGCCTTCGGGGTGACGACCGCCTACGACGAGGCCGAGGCCACCTGGCGGGAACGGGGGGACTCCACCGCGTGGTCGAGAGCCGGGGGAGACATCGGCACCCGGTACGATCGCGAGACGGTCACCAACCGGCCGGGTTCCCGGGTCACGTTCGACGTCACGGCGCTCGTGCGCGCGGTGACTCGCGGCGACTTCGGCGCCCGTTACACCCGCATTGCCCTGGTGGACGAGGGTGACTCGAGCCGGGGATCCTACAAGAAGATTCATTCCGACGAGGCGTCGGTCCAGGCCAATCGTCCGGTCCTCACGGTCACGCTCGCCGCCGCGAGCGCGCCGCCTCCGGCGCCGCCCGTGACACCACCGCCGCCACCCGCGCCTCCGGTCGAGGCGCCGGAAGACGACGATGGGTCTGAGGCGTCCACGGGGAAATCGTCCCTGCGGGTGCTGCAGTACAACGTCCGGCACGGCGGCTTCGGCACGGACGGCCGGTACGACACGAAGCGCGTCGCAACCTGGATTGCGAAGATGAAGCCCGATGTCGTGCTGATGAACGAGATCGAGAAGTACACGGGCTGGGGTAATCAGAACCAGCCGGAGGTTTACAGGAATCTGCTGGAGGCCAGCACCGGCAAGCGCTGGTATCAGCACTTCGCGCAGGAGTATGGCGACTGGAACTCCAACGGCAAGGGAAACCTGATTCTCTCGACGGTGCCGTTCCAGCACACTGATCGCTACGAGCTCGTCCACAACGGCGATCGCAGCATCGCCGCGGCCACGATCAGGTGGAACGGCCGGCCGATCACCTTCATCCTGACGCACCTGGACCACGAGTCCTACTCGCTGCGCCTGAAGCAGGCGATCGAGGTGACGACGTGGGCGGCGTCCGAACCTGAGAACAAGATTCTGGCGGGGGACATGAACGCGTGGCCGGACCAGTCGTCCGTCGCGCAGTTCAATCGGTTCTTCCACGATTCCTGGGCGGTCGCGGTGTCGAAGGGCAAGGCCGTCGCCTTCTCGGGAAACAACGGCGAGACCAAGAAGGGTCGGATCGACTACATCTACTATTCGAAGGGATCTCCGCACCTCTCGGTGCAGTCGTCGCGGGTGTTCGATACCCGGGACTCACGAGGCGTCATGCCCTCGGACCATCGCCCGCTGCTCACGACCTTCGAGGTCCGTTAGCTCCCGTCGGCGGCGGCGCCTGCCTCAGGAGGGGGGCGCCGCGGCACCGACGAACTGACGAATGGTCGAGAGCACCTCGTCAGGCGCCGCCGGTTTCGTCAGGAAGGCGTCGCACTTTGCCGCCGCGGCGCGCTCCCGATCCTGCGGAAACACGCACGCCGAAATCACCACGACCGGAACCGGGGGGCCGGGCAGCAGCTTGATGCGCTGCAGCAGCTCGAACCC